>CAYQFC010000313.1:0-1511 GCA_964416585.1 uncultured Aliarcobacter sp. | reverse complement strand
ATGAACAAATCAGGATTAAAAAAGTTTGCAACAAATATTAGAATTGAGCTATTAAGTTTAGTAAAAACAAAAGTAGATTACTTTTTAAAGCTAGATATTTCAAATCTTCCTATTGAGTTTAAATCTTATGAATCATCTATAAAAGAGATAAAAAATAGATGCACAAGCGATGAAAAAGTAGATAAATCAAGATATGAAGATTTTATAGAAGAGGTTTCATATACATGGTTTAATAGACTTGTAGCACTTAGATTTATGGATGTAAATGATATTACAGAAACAAAAGTAATCTCACCACTTGATGGACATACAATTCCTGCAATATTTACAGAAGCAAAAGCAGGAAATATAAGTGATGATTTAAACATAGATAAAACTCAATTTTTTAATATCTTAGATAAAAAAGTAGAGAGTAAAGATAGCGACAATGAGTGCTATAAAATGCTATTTATTTCTACTTGCAACTACTACTCTTCTATCATGCCTTTTATGTTTGAGTCAATAGCTGATTATACAGAGCTTTTATTACCTGATGATTTGTTGTCTGCAAACTCTATTAGAAATAAAGTAATAGATGGAATGAGTGAAGAAGATTGTAGTGATATAGAAGTTATTGGGTGGTTATATCAGTTTTATATCTCTGAAAAAAAAGATGATGTATTTCTTAAATTAAAGAAAAATGTAAAAATCACACCATCAAATATTCCTGCTGCAACACAACTATTTACACCACATTGGATTGTAAAATATATGGTTGAAAACTCACTTGGAAAACTTTGGATGCTAAATCATCCAAACTCATCTTTAAAAGATAGTATGAAGTATTACATAGATGAAGATACTCCAACAACTACATTTTTAAAAATCTCAACACCACAAGAATTGACTTTAATAGACCCTTGTTGCGGAAGTGGGCATGTACTAACTTATGCTTTTGATTTATTAACTTTGATATACGAAGAAGAGGGATATAGTAAAAGTGAAATACCAACACTTATTTTAGAAAACAATCTTTTTGGGTGTGATATAGACAAAAGAGCATCAACACTTGCAAATTTTGCTTTAACTATGAAAGCAAGACTATATCATAGAAGATTTTTCAAAAAACCTACAAAAGCAAATATTATAGAACTTCAAGAGTTTGGAACACAAGAGTTTAAAGGAATCAAAAACTATGGTTCACTACTTGCTCCAAAAGATATACAAAGTTTTGATGATGGGATATTTTCACAAAGCAATGCCCAATATGATTTACAACTAAAAATCCTAACTTCAACTTACTCATGTGTAGTTACAAATCCCCCATATATGGGTGGAAAAGGTATGAATGCAGAGTTGGGGGATTTTGTAAAGAAAAACTATCCTGATAGTAAATCTGATTTGTTTGCTGTGTTTATGGAAAGAACTCTTGAACTGACAAAACAAAATGGATTTATGTCTATGATAAATCAACACTCTTGGATGTTTTTAAGTTCTTATGAAAAACTAAGAGAGAAGATAATCAAAAATCA
>CAYQFC010000312.1:0-1520 GCA_964416585.1 uncultured Aliarcobacter sp. | reverse complement strand
CTGATTTGTAATCAGCAGGTCGGGGGTTCGACTCCCTTCACCAGCTCCACTTTTTCTAAAATCCTTCTGGGGTATCGCCAAGCGGTAAGGCAACGGTTTTTGGTACCGTCACTCGAAGGTTCGAATCCTTCTACCCCATCCAAAAAATCAAAAAATAATCTTTTATTTGCTATAATTTCTATCCAAATTTTTTAAATTTTAATAAAATAATTTTATTCCAAAGTAGTTTAATGCCAACATTAGAGTTAGTTTTGCCCGAAAAATTATTGTTTGTCTTCTCTAATATATCATTAATATCGTTTTGTTTTTTTATTAGTTTTATTTTTGCAAGATTATTTAAGAATTTTATAATTTTTTTTATAGTTTTAGCTATTTTGTCCTCAACTTTTTACGGAGATATTTTTTTAAAGCATATTGTTAGAACATACTATATTTTGTTTAAAAAAGATAGTCAAATTTTAATAAAGGCTTCAAAAAATTTAAATGGAAAAATAGATAGTCTTGATATAAAAGATATCTATACATATAATCTAGTAAATTCTTCAATGCTTAGTATAAAAGATAGGTACACTATTTTAAAAACTCATGAAAAGTATGTAGATAAATTTATTGATATAAGTACTAAATCTGTTAGATTTAATAGGCCTATTTTGGATTATGAAAGAGTCTATTTAAATAAAAATAGTAATTTTTCAAATGAAAAAGCAAGATATGAAGTAAATAAAAAGCTAGGAAATAATCTTTTTAAAACATTGTATGATAAAGAAGAGTACCTTTTTAGAGATAACATTAATAATATTACAATAGCAAGTGCTTGGAAAATAACTTTTAAACCAAGCCATGATAAATTTAGAAATAAACACCTTTTTTGGAGCTTAGATAAGGAGATGGAATTTAATCCAAAACCTATTCAAAACTTTGATACTATTTACAAGAAATTATTTATGAATTAGATGAAGTTTCCTAGCTCATCACCTAAATATTCATCTATTTTTTTTACTAACTCTTCAAAAGTTTTGCTACCTTGTTTATTGAAAAGTACAATCTCTTCACCAAAATCATTTTGTATAAAATGCTCTTTTTTTAGTATCTCTTTATAGAGTTTTTGAAGCTCTTTTTCACTCTCAATTTGATTGAATAAAAACCAATTACAAGTTGTATCTTCAACTCTTAAATGCCCATAAGTTTTGTTTTCATCAATATAATCTTGAATTGTTCCATTTTCAAATCTAGCACCAATTACCATATCATCTTCATTTAAAATCATTTCCATAATAAAACCTTTTTTTATTTTTGGAATTATAATTAAACTATTTTTAGTAATAGGTTATTTTGCCACTATTTGATACAATCACAAAAATTTAAAGGAAAGATTATAAAAAAATTTAGAAAAGTTCATATAGAACTTACAAATATTTGCAATCTCAAATGCTCTTTTTGTCCACCAAAACTATTTCCAAATAAAATTATGGATTTAAACACTTTTGATAACTTAAATTTTGAGTTAAAAGAGTTTACAA
>CAYQFC010000311.1:0-1531 GCA_964416585.1 uncultured Aliarcobacter sp. | reverse complement strand
TGGAATAAAAGTTGAGTTATATCTTGCTTTAATTGCTACTTTTTTATGGTCTTTTGCCCCTGAGGGAATTTTTAAAAGTATTTTATTTATTATTGCAACTACAAGTTGGATTAGTTCACTTTTGATTAATATTAGTCCATTTTTACGATTTGATGGTTATTATGCCTTATCTGATATGACTGATAGCAAAAATTTACAACCGCGTTCTTTTGCTATGGCTAGATGGTTTATTAGAAAAAATATTTTAGGTTTGGATGAACAAAAACCAGAATTTCTTACAAAGAAAAAAGAGAATTTCTTTATTATTTATGCAATATTAACTTGGATTTATAGATTTTTCTTATTTCTAGGAATTGCTTTATTAGTTTACTATTTTGCTTTTAAAGTTTTAGGAATTATTCTATTTTTAGTAGAGATTATTTGGTTTATTCTACTTCCTGTTTATAAAGAGTTGAAAATTTGGTGGAGTAAAAGGCAAAATGTGACTTTTAATAAAAGAAATATTAGTTCTTTGGCTTTTATATTCGTATTTTTATTGCTTATTTTTATACCTTGGAATAGTAGTATTAAAATGCCAGCGATTATCGAAACACAAAACTATTTTGAGTTTTATCCTGCAGAAGATGCTTATATAGAAAAGATTTATTTTTCAAATGCACAATTAGTTAAAAAAGATGATTTACTCTTAAAAATAAAATCTCCTATGATTGAGCATAAAATAGAGCAAGTTTTAAAAGAGTTAGAACAAATAAAGCTTGAGATAAATAAACAAGCAGGATTTAAAGAGAACTTAAATAGAAGATTTGTTTTAGAAGAGAGTTTACTAAAAAAAGAGAATGAACTTGAGGGATTAGAAAAAGTAAAAGAAAAATTTGAAGTAAGAGCCTCTTTTGATGGAAAAATCTATTTTACAAATAGCTTTAAACAAAATCAATGGATTAGTAAAAAAGAGCCTGTATTTGTTTTGTATGATAATTTGAATTATAAAATTGTTGGTTTTTGTAATGAAAATGATTTTAAATTATTAAAACAAAATAGCGAAGCAAAATTTATTTTTAGTTCAGGTGATGTAAAAGATATAAACACAAAAATCACAACTATTTCAAAGGTTTCTATACCACATTTAGAGTTTCCTGAATTATCTTCTGATTTTGGTGGAGATATTGCTACAAGACAAGATTTAAATAAGCAAATAAAAACTGAACAAGCTTATTATAAAATTTTGGTAAATCTTGAAGAAGAAAATTTAAACTTAACGACAAGAAAACAAGGGGTTTTAGTAACAAGTGGAGAGACAGCTTCAATTTTTTCTAAAATATTTAAAAAAGTAGCTTCTGTTTTAATAAGAGAGAGTGAATTTTAAATTCACTCCACAGTTTTCATCAAAATATCTCTATAGTGATTTAACTCTTTCATCTTTTCATCATCGCCATTGTTTATATCTGGATGGTATTTTTTTGCTAACTCTTTATATCTTTTTTTTATCTCTTCTTTTGAAGGGCTTGAAGTAAATCCAAAAAACTCTTTTGCT
>CAYQFC010000310.1:0-1531 GCA_964416585.1 uncultured Aliarcobacter sp. | reverse complement strand
GCTTTGTTCATTTTTTAAATTTTTCCTAATATATCTATCATAATTAAATCCACCCCGTAATTTTCCAAACATTATTAATTTTTTTTACTTCATAATATTTCGTTAAATCGTAATTAGTAGTTTCCATTTTTACAATATAAGCATAAACTCCCCTACTATCAGGATTTGCAAGGCGATTATCATTTAATCTAATTGTATAAGTCCAACGATTATTTTTCCCGCCTTGAACAAACATATTATTTACTAAACCCAATTTCCCAGTTGTTGTATCTTTATTCCCTAGCTGCGGTTTCATAATATTTTTAGGTTTTACAAAACTATCTTTGTCTAAATAAGTTCTTGCTTTAGCTTCGTCTCCATTTCTCATAGCTTCTAAAAATGAAGTTATAACACTTTCAGGAGTATTATTACTTGCGTAAACATTTAAACCAAATCCCAAAACTAGCATTAAAGCTAAAAATAACTTTTTCATTTTATATTTTCCTTTGTATATTCAAATTATATCGACAATTATTGCAATATATTGCTTAATTAAATATTATTTTGCTATAATATATATCAAATAGTATAAAAAGAGATACAGATGAATGAAATAGAGTTTTATATTGAAAAATTATTGAATTATTTTAATGTTACAACAATTAGTGATTTAGCTGAAGTTATGGAGATAAAACAATCTTCAATTTCTAGTTGGAAAATTAGAAATTCTATAAGTGCTATTAGAAAAAAATGTAGAGAATTGGGAATTTACAAAGAGATATTTGGAGAGTTAAATGACTTTTCAAACTCTAGCTACAACTTAAACAACCATTCAAGTTTGATAGATAATTCAAATAATAAATATATTTCTACTCAAATAACAAATATTCCAGATAATTTGATTTTTGAATTAAATAGTCTATTCTCGAGAATTACAGATGAAAATCTAAAAAAAGAGATATCTTATAAAATAGAAGATTTTATAATAGATATTAAAAAACAAATAAGAGAATAGATGAACCAAAATTTTGATTTCTCAAACTCGAAACACTCTTTGGACAATAAAAGCAAAGTTATTGACAACCAAGGTGCAAATATAGAAAACCAAAATTTTCATATTCATTTAGCTATTAATAAAAAAGCTTTTACTATTTTTGTTTTTATTATAACTACTTTTTTGATATTTTATTGTTATAAATCTTACCAAGAATATAAAGATAAAAAATACAAAGAAGAGAGAATAAGAGTTTTAATCGAAGAAAAAAATAGCATTATTAAGCAAAATTTTGACAAAGATAAAGCTAAAGAAGATATTAAGAAAATTCTTGAGTAGAATTTTTGTAGATTTTATTTATAAAAAGCTAGAATAAATCTAGCTTTTTAATTATTTTACTTTTTCTAAGTATTCACCAGTTCTAGTATCTACTCTTATAACATCACCTTCAAGTATATGAAAAGGAATTTGTACAACAGCACCTGATTCTAAAGTAGCTGGTTTTCTACCACCTTGAGAGTCACCTTTGAAGTTTGGTGGAGTATCTATAATTTTAAG
>CAYQFC010000309.1:0-1540 GCA_964416585.1 uncultured Aliarcobacter sp. | reverse complement strand
GATTTAAAGAGTTTCATAATGATATTTATAAAAAATAAGGGAAAACAGATGCCTAGTTTATATATTTTTGCTGGAATAAATGGTGCTGGAAAAACAACTTTGTACTATAAAGAGCTAGAAAATGGTACAGATTTAGGAAGAAGAATAAATATTGATGAGATTGTCCAGGCAATTGGGGATTGGAAAAATGCAAATGATCAAACAAGAGCCGTAAAAATTGCCTTAAAACATAGAGCTTTGTGTTTAGAAAATCTATATACTTTTAATATTGAGACAACTTTGAGTGGAAAAGGTATTGTAGCTCTTATTAAAAAAGCCATAGAGTTGAATTATGAGATAAATCTTTTTTATGTAGGGCTTGAAAGTAGCGAATTAGCAAAAGATAGAGTAGCTATTCGTATGTTAAAAGGTGGACATTTTGTTGATAATAAAACTATCGATAGAAGATACCCAAAATCTATGAAAAACCTTTTTAAGGTTTTGCCTTTGGCTAAAAATGTTTTTGTATATGATAATAGCAATGATTTTAAGCTAATAGCTCAAAAAAAAGATAATCAAGCTTTGGAAGTTTTACAGCATATACCTTGGTTTGATAATTTATTAAAAGAGTTGCTTTGAGTAGTTTTGAAGAGTTAGCAAAGCAAGAGTTTCTAAACTCAAAAAAAGAGATTTTCCCTTTTATTTTTGAAGATAAGCAGTATTGGCTAAAAAAAGCAAGAGAGACAAAACCAGATAAAATTCAAGATTTTTTTTACAAATTTTTCCCCTTTGAGCTTCTAATTCCTCCAATTAAAAAGAGTAAAAAAGAGGCTTTAAAGTTTGAAACTTCAAAGTTAGAAGAGCTTTTAAATTTAGAAATAAATGTTCCAAAAATAGTATATAAAAATGAAGAATTTTTTGTACTTGAAGATAGTGGACAAACCGTATATTCAGCTTTAAAAGATAAAAATATAGAAGAGAATAGATTTTATTTTTATGTTGAATTAGTTTTAAATGAGTTGGCAAAGATACATAATTTTGGGCTTTTTCATGGTGGAAGTCAGCTTAGAAACTTTACATATAAAGAAAATAAAGTTTTTGTAATAGATTTTGAAGAGAGTTTTTCAAAAAATATAGATATAAAAACCTTGCAATATAGGGATTTGTTGCTTTTTTTACTCTCTTTTTTAAAGTTAAAAGAGCTAAAACTTAAGATAGATTATGAAAAAATTATAGATAAATATGTAAAACTTACAAATAATATTGAATTTAAAGAGAAGTTAATAAATTTTAGTAAAAAGCTTAGATTTTTTTTGTGGCTTTATAGAAAAGATTTTATAAAAAAACGAGTTGGAAGCGATGTAAAATATTTTTTTGAGCTAATAGAGATTTTAAATAAAATGGATAAAAATGCAAAATAAACCAAAATATAATCTTTTTAAAAATAGCAAATATGCAATTGATGGATTAATAACAGCTATAAAAACTGAAAGCTCTTTTAGGTTAGAGCTTTTTTGTGCTATTTTTATAATTGCAGGAATAGTTTTTGTCGATACAAGTT
>CAYQFC010000308.1:0-1542 GCA_964416585.1 uncultured Aliarcobacter sp. | reverse complement strand
AGATACAAAAGAAGAGGCGATAGAAACAAAAAAAATTGTAAATGATGAAAAAATAATTTTAATTACGAGTGCTAGTCATATGAAAAGAGCTAGTTTACTTTTTATAAAAAATGGTTTAAATATTATTCCTAGTCCAACTGAACACAAAACATTTTATACAAGCTATCCTAGTGCTTATTTTAACTCAAGAAATATTGAGAAGTTTGAGTTAGCATTTCATGAATACTTAGGAATGCTATACTCAAAATTAAAAGGTGAAATCTAATTTAGCTCTTTTAGAGTTTCAATTAGATTATTTGAAACTCTCACAAGTTCATTTGAGCTATTTATTGTAAGCTCTGCTTCATTTTGTGTCTCTTTTGCTGAATTGGATACATCTTGCATTGTTTTTGAAACTTCATTTAAACTTTCCAAACCATATTTTGCACTATTTGAAAGTTTTATTGATATATCTTTTTGTTCACTCATTGAATTTGAAATCTCTTGCGATAAGGAGCTAATACTATCAATTGTTCCATCTACTTCATGCATAAATTCCAAAGATTCTTTAACTAAAGCTTGAATATTATCAATTGCAAAATTTATATTTTTTGCCGCTTCATTTGATCTTGTTGCTAAGTTTCTTACCTCTTGAGCCACCACAGCAAAACCTTTTCCAGCTTCTCCTGCTGTTGCTGCTTCAACAGCCGCATTAAGGCTTAGAATATTAGTTTGAAATGCTATTTGAGAAATCATCTGAATTGTTTGGCTTATTTTTGTTGATTCTTCGTTTAATTTTATCATGGTTTTTGCACTATCTTCTGATTGTATTTGTGCTTTTTTAGCTATCTCTTCACTTTTTGATGTATTTATTGATATGGAAGTGATAGATTTTAGCATTTCATCTATTTTTTGACTTAATTCCAAAATTGTTTCACTTAAATCTTCTGCTTTATTTGTAACAATACTTGAGTTTTTTGTCGTAAAACTAGACTCTTTTAGCATTTTATTTGAAGTATTTGTTAAATTATTTAAAGATAAGCTAAGCTCTTTTATATCTTTTTCCACTTCAAACATTGTATGTTTTTTATTTGTGATATCAATAGCATATTTTACAACCTTAAAAGGCTTATTATCTAGATTAAAAATAGGATTATATGAAGCTTGAATCCAAACTTCTTTATTATTTTTACCAAATCTTAAATATTCACCACTATCAAACTCTCCACGATTTAATTTTTTCCAAAACTCTTTATATTCATTTGAGTTTTTATACTTTTCTTCACAAAATATTGAGTGATGTTTTCCTAAAATCTCATCTTTTGTATAGCCTAAAGTATTTAAAAAATTATCATTTGCATTTAAAATATTACCTTGCATATCAAACTCTATAACCGCATTTGATCTATTTATTGCTTTTACCTGAGCTAAATTATCAAGATTTTTTAATCTATCTTTTGTTATATCTTGTGCTATTTTGATTACTTTAGAAACACTTCCATTTTTTATTACAGGCATATAAGAGGCTCTTAGAAAAACCAAAGTTTTATCCTTTTTTACTCT
>CAYQFC010000307.1:0-1548 GCA_964416585.1 uncultured Aliarcobacter sp. | reverse complement strand
CCCAAACTACCCAAAACCAAATCAATTCCACTATTTTTTGCAATTTCATATGATTTAAGTCCAACAATCATAACTGTTTGATCAAGTTTTTTTCCAGCAAATTTATCAAACTCTATTCCATATTTTTCAATTAAATTTAAACTTTCAACTTTTGGTCTTGGAAGCCTAGTATTATCTTTTGTTGCACTAAAAGTCTCTATTACTTGCCCTATTATCATTTTGTATTCTTCTTTAAAATATCCATATAATCTTTTTTGGACCACGAACCTGGATAATGGCTATTTAAATTACCATTCTCATCAACAATAAAAAAACTAGGTGTAATTTTTTTATAATCTTTTTGTAAATTAAAAGGCAATGACGAATTTTCCATATCAACTTCTATAAAAATATAATTTTTATCACTAAACTCTTTTATCTCATCCAAAGATAAAACCTCTTTATCCATTTTTTTACAGAAAAAACATGTTTTTGAAGTTGCATAAACTATAAGTTTTTTTGACTCATCTTTGGCTTTTTTTAAAAAGTTTATCTCTTCTTCACTTTTAAAAAAAGGCTCTTTTACAATAGTATCCTCTTTTATATTATCTTTAAATTCCAAAAAATAATAACTTAATTTTAGATACTCTTCATCTGTTATTTCACCCTTCATACTAGGCTTATTATCATAATAATTTAGTACAGTATCATCACAAATAGCATTAAATCTATCAGGGTTTTCCAAATAATCTTTTAAAAATCTTTCAATCTCGATTATTTGAATATCTGGTTCACTCGGATCACCTATTTTATTTGGTCCATCCATCATTGCCCAAACTATCATATTTACAGTTGGAGTTTTAAGATTTAAAAGAGTATTGTTTTTTTCAAAATAGTTCTCTTTTACTATATTTAATGGTATAAACTCTTTGTGACAAGTAGCACATTTTTGTTCAAAAATCTTTTTACCATCTTCATAATTTGCAAACAAACTTACAATAGAGAATAAAATAATAGAGATAAACTTCATAAAAACTCCTTTGTTTTTCTATTTAAAAAATATACTTTTATACCTTTTAAATAGAAAAAGGCACAAAAATGTGCCTTTTCTTAGATAATACCAGGATTACCTTTAACTCCAACAATATCAGGAGTATCAACTTTAAGATTACTAATATGTTTAACATTTTTTAGATAATTCTCAACAGTTTCCCATACAGGCTCACCTTCGCTTTTTGCTCCAACAGTTGACCAACCAGCTACTTTATAAGATTTAGAAGCATCTATTTTCTCTCCTGTTTTACTTAAAACAATATCAGAAATTCTACTTCCCATCTTTGCTTTTGGGTCAATTTTATATGATATTCCACCAGTTCTTACCATATCCCCACCCTGTTGATAGAATGGGTCTTCATTAAATAAGTTATCAGCAACATCTTCTAAAATATCTTTTAAATCGCTACCTTTTATATCCCTTACATAAGTTTCAGGATATGTCATAGCTGTTTGAGTCATTAAATCATCAAAAGTAATAGTTTGACCCTTCATAACTGAAGTTCCCCATCTAAA
>CAYQFC010000306.1:0-1566 GCA_964416585.1 uncultured Aliarcobacter sp. | reverse complement strand
CAGTCCAAACTTCACCTTTTTGAACAGTATCCCATAAAGATTTGAATGCAGCTTTGACAGGTGATGTTATTGCAGGATGATGAATATTTTTATTGCTAGGAATTAATACAGATTTTTTATCAATATCAGCAATAATGTTATGCTCTATGTACTCTTTTGTAACTGCAAACATATATATTTTGTTCATTAAAGATAAAATTCTATGAGCTGTTTCTATAACTCCTTTAGTTTGTATTTTTTCTAAAACATTTATAATATCAACTCTTCTAACATCTTTTATTGCTATATTACCCAACCAATTTGTAATATTGTTTAACATTCTTCTATTTTGAGTAACTGTTGCTACGCTTGAACTTTTTGCTCTCAATTTCAACCATTCATCTATAATCATACTTAAAGTAATAGATTCAGAAGATCTCTTGATTCTTTTTGCTGATATTGGATTGATATTTTTTAATAAAAGTTCTCTAGCCTCTTCTCTTTTTTCTCTAGCCTCTTTTAAAGTAACATCTGGATAAACACCAAAAGACATACTAAGATTTTTATTTCCATATCTAAAATCAAATCTCCATAATTTTGAACCATTAGGTTTAATAATCAAATATAAACCTTTACCATCTGCTAATTTATTTTTTTTAATAGCTTTTTCTTTTGAATTTGATTCTTTCAATTTATTTTTTAATATTTCAAACTCTTCTTGAGTTGTATATCTTGCATTTTTAACTTCTGCTTCATAGAGTGGTTTTGATATTTTGGCATTTTTAAGGTACTCATTTTAATTTATTTACTTTAGTACCTGAAAATTATTTGATTTTGTTTAAATTAATATGTTTTAGTTCGTATTGATTTGAGTTTATTTTAATTGACAGAGCCCTATAAAAAGGGCTAATATGAGTTAATTTTTAATTTTTTGGAAGTAATTTTACAGGAACATGATACAAATAATCATGATTCCAAAACTCTTGAATCAGCTTTAACCTCTGCTAATAAAACAAGAAATACTCCAATTATTGAAGCAATATGTGATAGAGGATATAGAGGAATAAAAGAAGTTCTAGGAACTACTATTTGTATTCCAGGAACTCCACTAAAACGAGATAGTGAATATCAAAAACAAAGTAAACGTGAGAAATTTAAACGTAGAGCTGCAATTGAACCAATCATTGGGCATTTAAAGTCAGATTTCAGATTAGCAAAAAATTATCTCAAAGGATTTATAGGAGATCAAATAAATTTACTTCTGGCAGCAACAGCATGGAATCTAAAAAAGTGGATGAATATTTACTTTTTTGCACTTTTTAGTGGAGATATTAAATTACTATTAGAATCAATAAGGCAAATCAAATTGTACTACCAAATATTTTTACAGTTTTTAATATTCAAATTGATAATTGTTAGTGGAAAAGTTTAGTATTCTTACTCTAATATTGACTTTTTCAGGGCTGACTATTTATTATTTAATATTATAAATAAATATAAAATTAATTTATAACTCTATAGTTATTAATATTAAAAAAACTTATAAATAATATTTTGTATACACTTTATTTTTAATAAATAACAACT
>CAYQFC010000305.1:0-1575 GCA_964416585.1 uncultured Aliarcobacter sp. | reverse complement strand
ATATTTTATATATTTTTTTACTATTACAAGGAAGTTTAATGAGTGCAACAATAAAGCATATAGAGATTAATAATATTAAAATACCAGTGATTTTTGAAGAACAAAAATCTTTACCAATTCTAAATTTACAACTAATTTTTAAAAATAGTGGCTATATAAAAGATAAAGACAGTTTAGGTCTTGCAAATCTATCTTCAAAAATTTTAAATGAAGGTACAAAAGAGTTAGGTGCTACAAAATTTGCTGAAAAATTAGATGATAATGCAATTACAATTCATAGCTCAATTGGTTTTGAAACTTTAATTTTGGAACTTTCAAGCCTAAAAGAGCAGAAATCTTTGGCATTTTCATTTTTAAGTGAGCTTTTAAACTCTCCTAATTTAACACAAACTAGTATAGATAAAATCAAAACTTTAGTAAAAAGTTCAATTAAAAGAAATGAAAACAATTTTGATGATGTAGCAAGTAAAGGCTTAAATGCCCTACTTTACAAAGGAACTGCTTTAGCAAATCCAGCAAATGGAACAGTAGAATCAGTAGATAAAATAACTCTAAATAATATAGAAGAGTTTTTAAAAAGCTCTTTGGTTTTAAATAATTTAATAGTTGTTGCAGGTGGTGATATAAGTTTTGAAGAGCTAGAAACTTCACTAAATCCAATATTAAAAAATTTAAAAGCTGGAGAAAGCTTTGAAAATTCTAAAATAGAGTTTATTTCCCCTAAAGAAGAGAAAGAGCTTTTAAAACCAAGCGAACAAGCTTATATATATTTTGGTTCAAATTTTAATGCTCTATCAAAAGATGAAGATAACTATAAAGCAAAAGTTGCTTCATTTATTTTGGGTGGAAGTGGTTTTGGTTCAAGATTAATGGAAGAGATAAGAGTAAAAAGAGGTTTGGCTTATGGAACATACTCTTCAATAAATATAAATAGATTATATTCTAGTTTTAGTGGATATCTACAAACAAAAAATGAAAGTGCAGATGAAGCAAAAGATATAGTAAAAACTTTAGTTGAAGATTTTGTAAAAAGTGGAGTTACACAAGCTGAATTAGATGCTGCTAAAAACTTTTTAAGTGGAAGTGAACCTTTAAGAACTGAAACTTTGGCTCAAAGATTAAATAGAGCTTTTATGTTGTATTTTAGAGGTTTAGAGCAAGATTATCCAAAAACAGAGTTAGAAAAAATCCAGAATTTAAGTTTGGAAGATTTAAACTCTTATATCAAAACTCACACTGAGTTAAATAATTTAACATTTTTTATTGTAAGGAAATAAGTTTATGCTAAGATTTGCACCAAGTCCAACAGGAGATATGCATATAGGCAACTTGCGAGTTGCAATTTTTAATTATATTGTATCAAAACAGCTAAATGAAGGGCTTATTATAAGAATTGAAGATACAGATAAAGAGCGAAATATTGAAGGAAAAGATAAAGAGATTTTGGAGATTTTAAATCTTTTCTCTATTGAGTACAAAACAGTTTTTTATCAAAGTGAAAACTTAAAATATCACCAAAAAATGGCTCTTCAATTAATGACTCAAAAGAAGGCTTTTGCTTGTTTTTGTAGTGAT
>CAYQFC010000304.1:0-1581 GCA_964416585.1 uncultured Aliarcobacter sp. | reverse complement strand
GCATATCTTTGCTCTAAAATATCATTTGTAGGATTATTTAATCTTGTATAAATAGGTCCTAACTCTTTTAAAGCAAACAAATTTGCTGCGTGTTCACTATCTCTAAAAGCATAAGCTGTTGTTTGAGAAATTGGAACTGCCATCTCTCCATTTCCTGCTTTTTTATCATATCCTGTATGAATAGCAATTGTATCTTTTTGCATTTTTAAATCCTTTGTTTTTTAATCAAGTTTAAATCTATGTGGAATTATAAACAATTTTTTTTTAAATGTCAAGCTTTTTAATCAAATTTATACAATTATGGTATATAAGGCTCTCTTTATAAAGTTTAGTAAAATAATCAAGTATATATTTTGTATTTATAAATATTATAGTAAGATACCAAAAAATCGACAAAAGAAGAGCAGATGATAGAAAAATATAATATTTTTGAAAAAATCAAAATAGATAAAAAAGATGAGCAATTTTTTGAAATTTTCAAAAATGATAAGATAAAAATAGAGAAAATTGTCTCAAATGGTCAAAAATCACCAAAAGATTTTTGGTATGAGCAAGATAAAAGTGAGTATATTTTACTTTTAAGTGGCTTTGCAATTTTAGAGTTTGAAGATTTTGAAATTGAGCTTAAAAAGGGTGATTGTCTAAATATAGATGCTTTTTTAAAACATAGAGTAAAGTTTACAAGTCTTGACGAACCAACCATTTGGTTTGCAGTTTTTTATTAGGCTACAAAAGAGAAAAAATCTCTTTTGTAAAATTTTTTACAAATTAGTTGCAAATTTAGTTGCAGCCACATCCTGTTCCACAACCACCACTTTTTTTTGCTTCTTGTTCTGCTTTTATTTTTTGTCCTTCTGGTGAACAAGCACTAACACCTGCTGGTAAGTTTGGTTGAATTGCTTCATTTGAAACATCATCTGCATCTTGGCTATCAAGCATAATAATTAGTTTTTCAGCAGCCATCATATATCTTTTTGCTGTAATTGATTCAGGCTCAAAATAAACTATTGGTTTTCCACTATCCCCACCTCTTCTAATAGCAGGTTCAATTGGAAGGCTTCCTAAAACTTGAGTTTTATACTCATTTGCTAGTTCTTCACAAGTTCCTTTATCAAAAATATCACTTTCAGTATTACAAGATGGACAGATAAATCCACTCATATTCTCTATAATTCCAGCAACTGGAATATGAAGTTTAGTAAACATATCTAAACTTCTTCTACTATCATCAAGAGCTACGTGTTGAGGAGTTGTTACATTTATTCCAGCACTAACAGGTACACTTTGAGCAAGTGTAAGCTGAGCATCACCAGTTCCAGGAGGCATATCAATAAATAAAATATCAAGCTCTTCCCATAAAATATCTCTTAAAAGTTGTTGAATGGCTTTCATAATCATAGCCCCTCTCCAAATAACAGCTTCACCCTCTTTCATTAAAACACCCATAGACATAATATCTACTCCATAAGCATTTAAAGGTTTTGCTTTATTTCCTACAACTTCAACCTCTTTTCCATTTACTCCCATCATTCTAGGAATATTTGGTCCATAAATATCAGCATCTAAAATACCAACTCTTTT
>CAYQFC010000303.1:0-1583 GCA_964416585.1 uncultured Aliarcobacter sp. | reverse complement strand
CAATTTCTAGTAAATCAACAGGCTTTAAAATCTCATCTTCAACTTTATCCATAATTGCATAAGCTATTGGAAGTTGCATAGAAACACCAGCTATATGAGCTGTTGAACTTCCATCTTTAAAATTTATCAAAGCATGAATTATCGATTTTGGCTCTATTATTGCATCTATATTTTTTGTATCAAAAAGCCAAAATGCTTCTAAAATTTCAAACATTTTATTTGTCATAGTAGCACTATCAATTGTGATTTTATTTCCCATTTTCCAGTTTGGATGATTTAGTGCCTCTTTTATACTTACGTTTTTCAAAGCTTCCAAAGGATAATCTCTAAAACTACCACCACTTGCTGTTATAGTAAGGCTTGATATCTTTTTATCATTTAACAAATACCAAAGCCCAAAATGTTCGCTATCTATTGCTCTTAAATTTGTTTTATCTATGAATTTTCCTGCAACTACAAGAGACTCTTTGTTTGCAAGGCAGAGTTTTTTTTTGCACTCTATTGCTTTTAGAGTTGGTTTTAAGCCTAAAAACCCAACAAGAGCATTTACAACAATATTTGAGCTGCTCTCTTTTATTGCATTTAAAATAGCATCTTCTCCAAAACTTACATTTTGATGATTTACTTTGTGTAAATCATCTTTTGAAGCGATTATTACTCTTTTTGGATTATGCTCTTTTATTTGTTGATTTAAAAGCTCTATATTATTTCCAGCAACTAAAACTTCAACATCTAAGTCATATTTTTTTGCAACTTCTAGTGTATTTACACCTATAGAACCTGTACTTCCTAAAATTATCAAATAATCACTCTTAGTAAAACAAGCATTACAATAGCACCAAACAAGTAACCATCTACTCTATCTAAAACTCCACCATGTCCTGGCAAAATATTTCCACTATCTTTAACTCCAGCTTCTCTTTTTAAGTAGCTCTCATATAAATCTCCAAATACTGATGATAATGAAACTATAGCTGATACTATAATAGCTCCCAAAATGCCTATCTCATTTATTGCAGTTAAGCTTCCTAAAATAATAGCCAAAGTCATACCACCAACAACACCTTCTAAAGTTTTGTTTGGACTTGTTTCACTAAAAGGAGTTTTTCCAAAAGCCTTTCCAGCAAAATAAGCTCCCGTATCAGTAGCAGCAACAATTACTAAAAGCCAAAATAGTACCATTACACCAAATTCATTGTATAAAGTCATCAGAAAAACAAAAGAGGCTGTTGGATAAAGCAAAGGCAAAACCATTTTTCTGTCAAGTTTTCTTTTGTAAGCAAGTTGTGAAGCATAGCCAATAGCAACAATAAATATTAAATCAACTGGCATTGGATAAAAATATATAGCTACCCAAAGTAACACAATATATATGTATATACTTTTATCTTCTAAACCATATAGAGTTTTTGCCTCTTTTACAGATATTATAAGCATAACACCAAAAAGTAACCAAAATATAAAATATGAGTCAATATAGCCAATAATAAGCATTGCAACTATTAAAGCTATACCTGTTTTCACTCTAGTAGATAATCCACCTAAAATTTCTAACATATTTTTTAACCTTAAAATAAAAATTA
>CAYQFC010000302.1:0-1589 GCA_964416585.1 uncultured Aliarcobacter sp. | reverse complement strand
AAATGCTACAAGCAAGAATTTTCTCATATCCAGATGCACAAAGATATAGAGTTGGAACACACTATGAGATGTTGCCTGTAAATAGACCAATAGTTGAAGTTAATACTTATAATTTAGATGGAAGTATGAATTTTGAGATTAAAGAGCCAACAAAAGCATATTATGAGCCAAATAGTTTTGATGGAGCAGTAGAAGATAAAAGTTATGCTGAACCTGCTTTTGCTATTGGAGATTATGCAGATAGATATGATCATAGAGTTGGAAATGATGATTTTTCACAACCAAGAGCCCTATTTTTGCTTATGGATGATAATCAAAAAGAGCAACTTTTTTCAAATATAAAAGATGCAATGTGTTGTGTACCTAGAAATATTATAGATAGACAAATAGCTTTGTTTGAAAAAGTACATCCAGATTATGCAGCTGGTGTTAAAAAAGCATTAGGAATATAGGGCAAAATGGAAATTTCACCTGAAGATCAAAAACGATATGAAGAGCTACAAATTTTGGCATTGGAGTTTGCAAGACAAGGCAAAACGCAAGATTTAAAGCTTATGCTTGAAGCTGGAATGAGTGCAAATCTAAGTGATCATAAAGGAAATACTCTTTTGATGTTGGCTTCATATAATGGAAATTTGGAAACTACAAAAATGCTTGTAGATTTAAAAGTAGAAATTGATAGAAAAAATGACAAAGGACAAACACCACTAGCTGGTGTCTGTTTTAAAGGCTATTTGGATATTGCAAAAGTTTTAGTAGAAAATGGTGCAAATATGTATGAAAACAACGGAATGGGTACAACTCCAATTGTATTTGCAAGTATGTTTGGAAATACAAAAATTGTAGAATATCTAAATAGTAAAGATAAAAATAGAAGTTTTAAATCAAAACTTTATCTTCTTTTTTCAAAACTTATTGGGATTTTTAGAAAGAAATAAAAGATATTTAAGAGCCAAAAGGCTCTTAAAATTAGTGTCTTGTTGCTATGTTTTTTGAGTTAATTGTATCTATTAATTTTTTAAGGTTTTCAATTTTTTCTTCTTCTTCATCAATATTATCTTGCGATTGAAGAGTAAAAATATCCATCTTTTTATCAAGATAGTTTGTAGTAAAAATACCATCTTTGAAATCTTGATCTCTTACTATTTCTCTATGAAGTGGGATATTTGTAGGGAAACCTTCGATATAGAACTCATCTAAAGCTCTTTTTGCTTTTTTTACACAACCTTCCCAATCAATTGCCCAAACAATTAGCTTTGCAACCATTGAGTCATAGTTTGCTGGAACTTTATATCCTGTATAAAGTGCTGAATCAAGTCTAACTCCTGGACCTCCTGGTGTTAAATATTTTTCAACAGTTCCAACTGAAGGCATAAATCCTTTTAGAGGGTTTTCAGCATTTATTCTAAACTCAATAGAGTATCCTCTAAAGTTAATCTCTTCTTGTAAGAAAATCATCTTGCTACCCTCAGCAATTTGAATCATTCTTTGAATAATATCAACTCCTGTTACAGTTTCAGTTACAGGATGCTCTACTTGAACTCTTGTATTCATCTCGATAAAATAGATATTGTCATCTGGGTCAAGTA
>CAYQFC010000301.1:0-1589 GCA_964416585.1 uncultured Aliarcobacter sp. | reverse complement strand
AAAATAGATGATTCAATGATATTGGGTTACAACAGTGATGGAAGAGACACAAATCCATATTTGTTTCCTTTATATGAAGAGATTTTAGATGAATTTTTTAAAAAAAATAGTGATGTAAGAAGATTAAATCTTGTAATTAGTACAGATTTACTTCAACCAACAAAAGATGGATTTTGTGCAAAAGATATAGCTTTAAATTTTGACAAGGGTCAATTTTTGCACTATGCAAATAGAGTAGAATACCTAGAAGAGCTTAGCTCTTTGACATCTCTTAGGCATGAATTTGGATTAAGAACAGCCTTTAATACTGTTGAGAAACTTTTAAATCCAACTTTAAGTGAATATGGAGTTTGTGGAGCTTTTCATAAACCTTATGTATCAAAATATCTTGAAATGTTTGAAGATGATTTTAAAGATATAACAGTTATTAGGGGAGTTGAGGGCGATATTGAAGTTTTTAAAGACTCTAAATTTTGGCAAAAAAAAGATAATGAGATTATAGAAGTTGAATTTTGTTTAAAAGATTATGGAGTTAATTATTCAAAAGTTTTTGAAACTATAACTTTGGAAGAGAACTTAAATATTTTAAGAAATTATGATGATGATATTTTAAAATTGGCTAAGTTTAATGTAGCATTGTATTTGCTATTTGCAAAAAGAGTTAGCTCTTTAGATGAAGCTTGGCAAAGGTTAAATTAAAAGGATATAGATGTTAATAGATGGATTTGGAAGACGGCATGATTATTTAAGAGTTTCAGTTACTGAAAGATGTAATTTTAGATGTCAATATTGTATGCCTGAAAAACCATTTTCTTGGGTTCCAAAAGAGAATTTACTATCTTATGAAGATTTGTTTAAATTTATAAAAGTAGGAATTGATGAGGGAATTAAAAAAGTAAGAGTTACAGGTGGAGAACCACTTTTAAGAGAAAATCTAGACTATTTTATTAAGCTTATAAATGATTATAAAAGTGATATTGATTTGGCTCTTACTACAAATGGCTTTTTGCTTCCACAAATGGCACAAAAGCTAAAAGATGCTGGGCTTAAAAGAATAAATATTTCACTTGATACTCTAAGTAAAGAAAGAGCAGAAAAAATAGCTCAAAAAGATGTTTTAGCAACTGTTTTAGAAGGAATAAGAAAAGCAAAAGAGGTTGGACTTAAGATAAAAATAAATTGTGTCCCAATAAAAAATATAAATGATATTGACATTATTGAAGTTTTAGAGTTTTGTAAAAAAGAGGGTTTTCCTGTAAGATATATCGAATTTATGGAAAATAGTTTTGCAAAAAATAGTGCAAAGGGTTTAAACTCAGATGAGATTTTGGAAATAATCTCAAAAAAATATAAAAACATAACAAAAGTTCCAAGAGATACAAGTTCTCCTGCTCAATATTATAAACTAGAAGATGGATATGAGTTTGGAATTATTGAACCACACAAAGATGATTTTTGTGCCTCTTGTAATCGTATTAGATTAACAGCAGAAGGTTTTTTAATTCCTTGTTTATATTTTGAAGATGCAATGAGCATAAAAGATGCAATAAGAAATAATGATATAGAAAAAGCAGCTGAAATTTTGCGAC
>CAYQFC010000300.1:0-1597 GCA_964416585.1 uncultured Aliarcobacter sp. | reverse complement strand
ATTATGGATTTAAACACTTTTGATAACTTAAATTTTGAGTTAAAAGAGTTTACAAGTGAGTTGGCATATCATATAGTGGGAGACCCTTTGGTTTTGGGAAATTTAGATGAATATTTAGATATTAGTAAAAAACACAATCTAAAAGTAAATATCACAACAACAGCAAATAATATTTCAAAAAAGCACTATGAAGCGCTTTTAAACCCTACAATCAAACAGATAAATTTTTCTCTAAACTCATACAATGCAAACTCGCATAAAAAGAGTTTTGATGAGTATATAGAGCCAATTTTGGAGTTTGTAAGGTTTGCACAAGAGAGAAAACATGAATATTTTATAAATTTTAGAATTTGGAATTTAGATCAAGAAAAGAGTGCATTTGATTTTAATAGAAGAATTTTTGATAAATTAAACACTTTTTTTAACTCAAGTTTAAATATAGATGAGATTTATAAAAATAAGCCAAAAAATATAAGAGTTGCTAGAAAAATATTTATGAATTTTGATGAATATTTTGTTTGGCCTAGCTTAAAAAACGAAATTGTAAGCCAAAAAGGTTTTTGCCACGGCTTAAGCTCTCACTTTGGAATTTTAGCAAATGGAACAGTTGTTCCTTGTTGTTTGGATTTGGATGCAAATATAAATTTAGGAGATATAAATAAATCATCCGTAAGAGAGATTTTACAAGGGCAAAGAGCAAAAAATATGATAGATGGATTTAAAAACAGAGTTTTAAAAGAAGAGCTTTGTCAAAAATGTGAATATAGAACAAGATTTGATAATTTTGAAATATAAACTTCTATTCATTTTTCTTTTGCTAGAATAAAAACTATTTTAAAAATGGATAAAATATGAATGAACTTGAGATTTTAAACAGAAGTTTTAAAGATTTTTTCACAGGCTCTATCTTAAAACTAGCCTTTATTCCACTTATTGCAACTTTACTTTTACTCTATATTAGCTTTTTTGGTGTAGTTAGTTTTGGTTTTGAAAGTTTACAAGCTGTGGCAAATAGTGCACAAAATGGAGAAGATGTTATAATCGATGAAGCAGCACCATTTTATGTGGCTTGGCTTACATATTTTTTGATTTTTTTCTTTAAATACTCTTTTGTTTCAACTTTTGCTATTAGTTTAATCTATTTAGTTGGTGCTATTTTTCTGTTTCATTTGGGGATTATTTTTACTTTGTTGATTATTGGATTTTTAACCCCTTTTGTGGTAAAAATATTGCATAAAAAACACTATTCATACCTTGATTTAAAACCTTTTGGAACTATTACAAATGCTATTACAAATGCTTTAAAAGCTATTTTTATAATGCTTTTTTTGTATATACTTTTTGTGCCCTTATATTTTATTCCTTTGATAAATATTGTGGCATTTTATCTCCCTTTATACTACTTTTTTCACAAGCTTTTAAATTTTGATGTTGCAAGTACGATATTAAGCAAAAAAGAGTATGAAGAGATTTATAAAAAAAATCCAATGCCTTTTAGATTAAGAACTCTTGCACTATATTTTATATCAACTATTCCGTTTATTACACTATTTGTTGCAGTTTTTTATGTGGTTTATCTTTGTCATGCTTACTTTTT
>CAYQFC010000299.1:0-1600 GCA_964416585.1 uncultured Aliarcobacter sp. | reverse complement strand
TGATAAACTTCAGGATGAAACTGAAATGCATAGATATTTTTTGAAGTATCAGCAATTGCCGCAAATGGCGAATTTTCGCTTATTGCAATTTTTTCAAATCCAGATGGAATAGTTTCAACTCTATCTCCATGGCTCATCCAAACTGTTTGATTATTTGGAGTATCTTTGAAAATATCATTATCATTTACAAACTCTAGCTTAGCTTTTCCATATTCGTGGCTACTTGCTGGAACAACACTTCCACCAAAGTGTTGAGAAATTAGTTGCATTCCATAGCAAATTCCTAAAATTGGAAGTCCTAAATCAAAAATTGTACTATCAGGATGATAAGCATCAGCAGCGTATACTGAAGCTGGTCCACCTGAAAGTATTAGTCCCTTTGGAGTTCTAGCCATAATATCTTCAATTGATTCACTATATGGAACAATCTCAGAGTAAACTCCACTTTCTCTTAGTTTTCTAGCAATTATTTGTGTGTATTGACTACCAAAATCCAACACAACTATGGGTACATGCTTCATTATTTTTACCTTTTATTATTGTTTTAATTGATTATTTTATCTAAAAACTCTTTTTAATCTTCTTTTATAAAATGAGCTCCCAAAGATTTTTCTCTTTTTAAAGCTGCTTTTATTATCTCTCTTGCTGTTAAAAGTCTTAAAAAAAGAAGTCTTCCAAGATCAAGTTTTAGATAATTTTCTATAATTTCCAAAGCTTTTTCTAACTCTTTTTTAGTTCTTACAATACCTACATATTCCCACATTACTCTTCTTAATTCATCTTTTATCTCTTTATCAATATCTTTATTTCTTATATATTTTTTTATCTCTTTTTTGTAGTTTTCTTTATCTATTTTAAAGTTATTTTCTAAAGATTTTAAAACCGCAATTTTAGAAAAAACAAGACCTTCTAAAAGTGAGTTTGAGGCAAGTCTGTTTGCTCCGTGAACTCTATTACAAGCAACTTCTCCAATAGCATAAAGATTTTTAAAACCTTTTACTACTCCATCTAAACATACATCAATTCCACCCATAAAATAGTGAAAAGCAGGACTTATTGGAACTTTTTCAAATGGAAGTTCATATCCTAAATCTTTTATATTTTCATAGATATTTGGAAATCTCTTTTTAAATGCATTTTTTTCAAAATTTTTAAAAGACAAAAATATACCCAAACCAGTTTTTTTGTTGTAATCAAAAATTGCACGACTAACTATATCTCTAGGAGCTAACTCACCACTTTTATGATAGTCAAAGAGAAATCTTCTATCATTTTCATCAACTACAAAAGCACCTTCACCTCTTAAAGCTTCGCTTAAAAGTGGTTTTCGTGCAAATGAAGTACCTTTTAAAACTGTTGGATGAAACTGTGTCATCTCCATATCTTTTAGAGCTATATTTTTTTCTGCAATAATTCCGTGGATTTCACCTGCATTTGCTGTTGAATTTGTATGATATTTATATATTGAACCAACTCCACCACTTGCAATTATAGTATTATGTGCAAAGGCCACTTTTTGTTCATATGGGCTTGTAAAATATTGAACTCCATAGCAAATATCATCTTCTATTAACAAATCACAAACAACAGCTTGTGTTAC
>CAYQFC010000298.1:0-1602 GCA_964416585.1 uncultured Aliarcobacter sp. | reverse complement strand
TTGGTGCTATAAAAAGCCCTAAAGATTGTCGAACTCCCATAGTAATTGCTAAAATCAATGATGATGAAATTATTAAAATCCAAATTGTCCTATTTTGTTCTTTTGTCATAAATCTTCTTTTTTTTTAAATAGCTTTTATTTTACTTATTTTATGTAAAAGTAGTATAAATTTGGATTTTTTATATGAAAGTTTGGCTTGAAATTTAGCAAGATAATCTCTTGCTAAATTAAAATTTTAAGACTCTATTTGCTCTTTTTTTGCTCTTTTTTTCTTCCATCTATCATAATAGAGCATATATCCAGTTATAGCAAAAAGTGCCATAAGAGCTGAAGAGATAAAGTATGTTAGTTGCCCAAACCAACCAAAATACTCCCCACTATGAAGTGGTAAGATACTAGCCATTAGCTGTTCATTTAGTTTTTTATCTTCAAATTTTGCCTCTTTTACAACTAAAGATTTATTTTGGTCAATCTCCATAGAGTTTGACTCTCTAAAGTGTGTTGCATTAGCATATAGATATGAAATTGTGTAAGTAGCATCTTTTGAAGGAGTAAGTCTCAAATTTGCATTTTTGTAATCTCTTGAAACATTTTTATTGAAAATTTCAACTGTTTGTTTAATATCATCATAAGATATAACTTGTGTTCTGTTTTGCAAAGTTTCAGCTCTTTGTTCTTCTCCTTGTCCTTGATTTGAAGTTTGTGTAGGTGGAGCAGCTCTTTTTGGCTGTTCTACTTGCATTACACTAAACATAGCACTTCTATACCAATCATACGACCAATAAAGCCCTGTAAAACACATAAGTAAGAAAAAAGGGATAACCCACATACCAATAGCACCGTGCATTGTAGATAAAAAGGCTCTTTTTTTATACTTAAAACTAAATGTAAAACTTTTCAGAAAATTTGCTTTAATTCTACTCCAATAGACTACAACTCCACCAATAGTTAAAAAAATTGCAACAATAGTTGAAATAGCAACAAGTTGTTTCCCTATCCACTGAGTATCTCCTTCAAATGTTAGCCATCTGTGCAAGAAGAAGAAAAACATAAAAAAATCTTTTCCTACAATATCTGGTAAAAGCTCTGCTGTATAAGGGTTTAAGTATATATTTAAACCCTTTCTAGCACCCTCTTTCTCTATATTTAAAACAATACTAGAGTTTTCTAAACTAGAAAAAGAGATGCTATTTATCTTTGTATCAATATTGTTTTCTTTGTAAATCTTCAATACTTCACTTGGCTCTAATCTTGCTTTATTATCTAAATTTTGTACAAAATATGTATCCTTGTTTATAGCTTGTAAAATCTCTTTTTCATAAGATAATACAGCTCCTGAAACTCCTATTATTAAAAGTAAAACTCCAAAAATTGCTCCAAAAAACCAGTGAAGTTGAAACCAAATCGACTTATGCATAATCTACCTTTTTTTTATTTTTCGTATAGTATCAAAGCTACTTTAATACTATCTTAACAAAATTGATAATTAGTATTAAAATTTACAAATAAAAAAAGATAGGTATAAAAATACCTATCTTTAAATTTATTTAAGTTTATATTAGAAAGATAAATTCATTGCTAACCAAAGTCTTCTTCCTTCTA
>CAYQFC010000297.1:0-1603 GCA_964416585.1 uncultured Aliarcobacter sp. | reverse complement strand
ATGGTTGAAGGAGTTTATAATCTTCTTGATATTTTAAAAGATAAACTTGATTTTATAATTTTAATTATTAATCCAAAAATAAGAGCTGGAGTAAATGCCTTAAACAACTTAAATATTGATTTTGAGATACTTCATGAGAACTATTTAGGAAATGAAAAAATTATATTTCTAAAAAAGATTTAAACTTTTTTAGAAATATTGCTTATTTAATTAAACTTGAAATTGCTTTGAAGTTTGGATTTTTTGCATCTAAAGTTAATTCAAATAAAATAGACTCATAAGTTGTAGGCACAACTCCTGCTTGAACTAACCTTTTTATAGCCATTTTATGGTCAAGTTTTGTTCTACTTCCACTACAATTTGTAACCAAAATTACATTAAAGCCATTTTCTAGCAAATCTATACAAGTTTGAAGTACACAAACATGAGTTTCAATACCAGCAACAACTATATTCTTTTTACCACTATTTTTAAAAGCTTCTAATATATTTTCTGTTTGACATCCTGAAAATGTAGTTTTTTCATAAGCTGTGTACTCAGAAACTAGTTCTTTTAAAGATGGAATTGTTTCTCCTATCCCTTTTTTATACTGCTCATTTACAATAATAGGTACATCTAAAACTTTCATACCTTTTACCAAAATAGGAAGAGTTCTTTCTAACTCATCTTTATTTCCAATATGTGGGAAAAGTTTTTCTTGCACATCTACTAAACAAAAAAGTGTATCTTCTATTTTTATTCTCATATTTTATCCTTTAATTCTAATACAAATAATATAGAAATAGAATATAGCAAAGAAAAATAGCTATTATCTAGCTTTTTATTTTTTAGAACTAAAAACTTGTTCTTAATTTTAATAAATGTCAATCAATCTCTAAATAGATAGTTGTTTAAGCTGGAAAGCTAAGGTTAAAACCTTAGTTCCGAAAGAAAATTATTTAAAAGCCATAGCTTCGGCTCTTTTTAGAAGCTCAATAGCACCTTTTTTTATAAACTCATTTGCAAACTCTTTTCCAGCAATTTCATAAGAGTTAATATCTACTATTTTTTCATCTTTGATATACTCTGTTCCATCAGGAAGTCCAACTATTGCAGATATTTTTACACTATTTTCATCTAATATTGTAGCTTTTACACCTATTGGAACTTGACATCCACCTTGTAAAGTATCTACAAAACCTCTTTCAATCTTTGATTCTATCTCCGCATTTTTATCATTTAAAACACTAACTAGTTTTATGATTTCAGGATTTGTAGTTGTCTCTATTCCTAAAGTTGCTTGTCCCATAGAAGGTATCATAATATCAGTTGAAATAGGAGCAAAATATTTTACTTCATTTTGAAGATTTAATTTTTCTATTCCTGTTGCTGCAAGGATAATAGCATCATATTCACCTGCATTTAATTTTGCTATTCTTGTGTTGATATTTCCTCTTAAATCTTTTAGCTCTATATCAGGTCTTAACATTTTTATAGCCATTCTTCTTCTTAAACTAGTAGTTCCAACAACTGCACCTTTTGGAAGTTCATCTATACTTTTATATTTATTACTTAAAAGTGCATCTTGTGGATTAAATCTTTTTGAAACAGCAGCCAAAGTAAG
>CAYQFC010000296.1:0-1606 GCA_964416585.1 uncultured Aliarcobacter sp. | reverse complement strand
ATATTGTATTTATTTCTATAAAGCTCATATATAGTGGGTTTTTAGAGATAAAGGATTAATAAAAGAATTTGAAGAGGAGAAGTAAAAATGAGTAAAGATACAACTAAAGAGGAATTAAAACCATATAGAGTTGTTTTTAATGGCGATTGGAATAATTATGAAGAGTTTGCTAATTTAGAAAAAGCAGAGGCTTTTGCAAGTAGATATATTGGTGTAAAAATAAAACCTAATTTCAAACCAAAAGAAAAAAACATTCAAAAAATCAAGATATGGAGAAAATAAAATGAATAATTCAGTTACGGTTGATTTTAGTGTTTTATCGCTAATTCCAAAAATAGCAGAAAGTATAGAACAGTTAAAAAAAGAGAATGAAGAGTTAAAACAGCATTTTAATCCAAAATATGATTTGACTACAAGAGCTGGAATAAGAAATTACCTTGAGATAACAGATAGCACAATTTCTTTATATCTTAAAAATGGAACTTTTAGAGAGGGTTATCATTTTTTCAAGGAACTAAAGGGAAGTCAAAGTAAAATCACATTTGTAAGTGGTGCTATTGAAGAGTTCAAGAAATCAAAAGAGAGGTGATTTATGAGACTTTACAATAGAAATGGTATTTTATATATTGATATAAATGGAAAAAGAACATCTAGTAAATTACAAGATACTCCAACTAATAGGAAACTACTAGAAAATCAATACAAAAATACAGAGTTCTATAAAAAATTTAATGTTAAAACAAAAGGAAAAACAGTTTTAGAATTTTGTAGGGAAGTTTTAGAAGAGAAAGAGAAAAAACTTCAACCTACAACTATAAGAAGTTATTACAGCTTATTTGAAAGCAGAATTATACCTTTTTTTAATAAAAAATATTCACATGAAATTACTCCAGCGAAAATAAAAGATTGGTATTCTACTTTTAAAGATAGAACAACTTTAAATACTTGTGTAACTGGAATATTAATACCAGCTTTTGAAAATGCAATTATAGAGGGATATATTCAAACAACTCCTTTTATAGTTAAATTTCCAACTTTAAAAAGTGATTATGAAATGAAGCCTTTTACTTTGCAAGAAATAGATTTAATCTTAACTTGTAAAGAAAATCCTTATAAGAACTTCTTAGGAGTTGCATTTTTTACAGGTGCAAGAACTGGTGAAATATTAGCTTTAGAATGGAAAGATATAGACTTTGAAAATAAAACTATAACTATAAATAAAACTAGAACTTTAGGCATTACAAAAATCCCAAAAACAAAGAGTTCTATACGTGTAATAGATATGCTTCCACAATGTGAATTTTTTTTAAAAGAACAAAGAAAAATTACTGGTCTTAGTCAAAATGTTTTTTTAAGGGCTAGTGGTAAAATCTTTTCTCATTCAGGAGATTTGGCAAAAGGTTGGCATAAACTTTTAAAAAATCTAAACCTAGAAAAAAGAAGTATATATCAAACTAGACATAGTTTTGCGAGTAATATGCTAAGCAATAAAGAGGAACCACTTTGGGTATCTCAAATGTTAGGACATAAAAATCTAAACATTACACTAGAAAAATATACAAAATATTTAAAAGTAGAAAGAACAGGAAGAAAAACTACTTTTTTG
>CAYQFC010000295.1:0-1612 GCA_964416585.1 uncultured Aliarcobacter sp. | reverse complement strand
AGTAAATTTACTTTACTATAACAAATATCTAAACTTTTGTCAAGATGACTTTCTATGTAGATATTGACTTTTATTAAATATTTGATAAAATTAAGTATATATACTTAATTTAAAGAAATAAACAATGAAAATATTTGTAGTAAAAAATAAACAATTTATTGGGACTCTTAGTGAAGAGATTGGAAAAATTAGATTTGTTTACAATGATGAAATACCAACAAGCAGTTATTTCCAAGGATTAAAAGAGAAAGAAAATATATCAAGCAATCTATTTCCAATTTTTGAAAATATGTTACCAGAGTTTGAGCAAGTAAACTTCATTAAAGCTCAAAATAATATCTCAACTCAAATTGAAGTTTTACTTTATCTTACTGACATCCACGGAAGCTATGAATTTTATACTCAAAATGATTTTGAAAAACTTGAACTACAAAAGCAAAATATTTTCAATTTTATTGATACTAAAGAGGAGATACTTGATAACAATTATACTTTTCCAAATATTTTAGACTATTCATTAAGTATAGATGACTCAATTTTATATCCAAATGGTTTAGCAAATAGTAAAGTTATAGGACTTTCAGGATATCAATATAAGTTCAGTATCATAAAAGATGATATAAACAAAACAATTTCTTATGATGAAACAAAAAATAGTAATTATTTCATGAAACCCTATAGTAAATTCTATACATCATATATGCCTAATGAAAAAGATAGAAGTTACATTCCATATTTACTCATCAATGAACATTTATTTATGAGCCTTGCTAGAGATTTTGGATTTAGTGTTCCATATAATGGAATTATAAAACATGATAGCGACTACCACTATATCATTAAAAGATTTGATAGACATGGAGAACTTAAAATCGACCACCATGAAATATTGACATTAATGAATAAAAATAGTGATCAAAAATATAAAGTTTCAATGAGAGAAGTTTTGGAAACTGCAAAAATGTATATTTCAAAAGAACAGCTTGTAGAACTTTTTAGATTTATTATCTTTTCTGCAGTTATTGGTCATGGAGATTTACATGCAAAGAATCTTTCGCTTATTTATTCAAGCAACAAATTGGATGAAAGAGCTATGCAATTATCTCCTTTTTATGATATCTCTACAACAAAAATTTACAAAGATACCAAAAAAAACGATGTAGGATTAAAAATTGGAAACAGAACCAGTAAAATAAAAAAAACAGATTTATTACAACTTGCTTTATCGATAGATATTGATCAAAATTTAGCTAATAATTTAATAGAGCAAACATCAAAGCAATTTATTGACACTTTTCAAACTTATATTGAAAAACTACCTGATAGCATAAAAGCCCTACCTTATCATACATCAAAATATGGTGGACAAAAACCATTTGAAGCTGTTTTGAAAAAGTATTATAAAAATAGAGTTGAAGATTTATATAATAATTTGTTGGAAAAATTTAATAATCATAGTATTTGGGAATAAGGTCAATAAAAAGTAAAAAAACTAAATTTACATATAAGATACTAATTTTTTTAGCTTTTATATTAAAGTCATCATCATTTCAGATGTTTTTCTTTCAACAATTTAATAAATCAATTTTTACAAACGATCGTTTTTAAGAAT
>CAYQFC010000294.1:0-1620 GCA_964416585.1 uncultured Aliarcobacter sp. | reverse complement strand
TCTCTTTTTGGTTAAAAGAGTTTTGAGCTCCCATTGTATTTTCTGTATCAAGAGGGTTTCCTAGTTTTATAGCTTTTACTCTCTCAATCACTCTTTTCATAAATGGCTCATAAATTGACTCTTCAATCAAGGCTCTTGATGGGCAAGTACAAACCTCTCCACTATTAAATGCAAACAGCACAAGCCCTTCAATTGCCTTATCAAAGAACTCATCATCGGCATCCATTATTGATTTAAAGAAAACATTTGGTGATTTTCCACCAAGTTCAAGAGTAGATGGGATTATATTTTCAGTTGCATATCTCATAATCTCTTGCCCTGTACTAGTCTCTCCTGTAAATGCAACTTTTTTAATATCAGGATGAGTTACAAGATATTTTCCTATTTTTCCACCAGCTCCATTTATTACATTTATCACACCTTTTGGTAAAACATCTTTTATTAAATCCAAAAATAGCAAAATAGATAGCGGAGTTGAACTAGCTGGTTTTAAAACCACACAATTTCCAGCAGCAATTGCAGGAGCTAGTTTCCAAGCAGCCATTAGAAGTGGGAAATTCCAAGGAATAATTTGTGCAACAACCCCATAAGGCTCAAAAATCTCTTGAGAAATTGTATTTTCATCCAAATCAGCAACCGTTCCAGCTTCTGCTCTTATAACACTTGCAAAATATCTAAAATGGTCTATAAAAAGAGGTAAATCAGCATTTAAAGTCTCCCTTACAGCTTTTCCATTGTCAAGTGTTTCAGCAACAGCCAAAGCTTCAAGATTTTCTTCAACAATATTTGCAATTTTGTTTAACAAAGCACTTCTTTGTGCAACACTAAAATGCTTATACTCTTCAAATCCTTTTTTAGCAGCTTTTATTGCTAATTCAATATCTTTTTCGTTTGATCTAGGTATTTTTGTAAGAAGTTTTCCATCTACTGGAGAGATATTTTCAATATACTCACCACTATTTGGAGCAATCCACTCTCCACCAATAAAGTTTTCATACTGAGTTTTATACTTTGGTCTTTCGTAAATCATATTAAAATCCTTTTGTGTATTTTGAATGAAATTCAATACGAAATTATATAGTTTAGAAGTAGCAATAAAATAACATTTTTGTTTTTTTATATAAATTTTGAATAATTATTATAAGTTTTTAATATTTTAGAGTAAAGATTTCTCTTTACTCTAATCATATTAATTTTTATTTAAAGCAAGTAAATCATCAAAAGCCAGTTCAAGTCTAGAAATCATAGACTCTTGCCCTGCTCTTAACCATTTTCTTGGGTCGTAATAGTTTTTATTTGGTTTATCTTCACCTTCAGGATTTCCAATTTGCCCTTGTAAATACCCATGATATTTAGCTTCGTAAGCTCTTACTCCATCCCAAGTTGCCCATTGTGTATCTGTATCGATATTCATTTTAATAACACCATAAGAGATAGCATCTCTAATATCTTTTAATTCAGAACCACTTCCACCGTGAAATACAAAATCTACTGGCTTAGAAGATGTTTTAAATTTATCTTCTATATATTTTTGAGAATTATTTAAAATTTCAGGGCTTAAAACCACATTTCCTGGTTTATAAACACCATGAACATTTCCAAAACTAGCAGCTATTGTAA
>CAYQFC010000293.1:0-1622 GCA_964416585.1 uncultured Aliarcobacter sp. | reverse complement strand
CTTATAAATAGATTTATTAAACAAAAAGTATGTATTATTTAAAACCTTTGATAAAATAGATTTATCCAAATAACTATCATATCTCTTTATATAAATATCTATAAAATCTTCTCTATCTATAATTTTCATATTAAAAAAATAGTTAGTATCTAAAAAACTTTTTTGTAAAGAGATTAGAAGTTTAACTATCTTAAATCTAGTTTCATTTACTATATTTACATTTAAAAGTTTTATATGGTTATTGTTTTCTAAATTTTCTTTATATTCAAATTTAATTAATAGTAGCTTATAAAAATAATATTTTGCATTTTTATATTTAAAATAGCCATTTGAGAGAATATTTTTAAAATAGTGTTTTGATAGATATTTAACAGTTATCTTTTTCTCTTTACAAGCTTCTTTAAACCACTTTGTATTTAAAATCTGCTCTTTAATATAGTTGATATATCTATTAAAACTCATAACATATAATTTATTCATAATTAAATAAAAAGAGATATTTTTCATAAATAAGATTTTACCAAAAATATATAGAAATTGGCTCTCTAATAGGAAGATAAGATAAGATAAGATAAGATAATGACTTTTAAACTTAAAAGGGAGAAATATGAAAAATATTAGTATAAAAAATAAACTACTATTAATCTTATACATAACGATTATTGGTTTTGTTTTTTTGAGTACCATCTTTTTATTTAGTGAGAAAAATGCTATTTTAAAAGAGAAAAAAATAAAATTAACAAATTTAGTTGAGTTAGGTTATAGTTTAGTTGAAGCCGAACATAAGGCTTTTAAAAATGGTATTTTAGATGAAGACAGTGCAAAAAAAAATGCTTTAAATGCAATAAATAAGCTAAGATACAATTCAGCAGGACACCAAGAGTATATTTTTATAATTGACGATACAAATCCTTATCCAAAAATGGTTCAACACCCAGTAAATCCAGCATTAAATAATACAGTACTAGATTCTGACAAATATAATTTAGCTACAAAATTTATATATGGAAATGATAAAGAAGAGATAAAATTAGATTCAAAAGAGAATATATTTAAATTAATGTTAAATATTACAAATAAGGAGCAAGAAGGTTTTGTAACATATTTATGGAATAAAGATAGTAAATCACAAAAACTTTATGAAAAAATATCTTATATTAAAAAATTTAAAGAGTGGGGATTTATACTAGGAAGTGGTATTTATATTGATGATATAGAGGAGCAGTTTTATACAAATATAATACGAGCAACTATCATAACTCTTGCTATCTTAGGAATTATCAGTTTAATTTTACTATTAATTTCAAGAAACATTATCTCTAGTCTTAAAAGTTTCCAAACAGGATTGTTAAACTTTTTTGCCTACTTAAATAGAGAGCAAGTTAGTGTAAAAGTTCTTGATGATAGTTCAAGTGATGAGTTTGGAATTATGGCAAAAGTTGTAAATGAGAATATCTTAAAAACGCAAAAAGGGATAGAAGAGGATAGAAGATTAATAGATGAAACAATTACAGTATTAGGAGAGTTTGAACAAGGGGATTTATGTCAAAGATTAAATATAGAAGTTTCAAATCCAGCCTTAATGCAGCTAAAAAATGTATTAAATCTTATGGGAGAGAATC
>CAYQFC010000292.1:0-1632 GCA_964416585.1 uncultured Aliarcobacter sp. | reverse complement strand
TTTTTGTACTTCCAAGCCCACCAAAATAGGCATTTAATCTATTATCTCTTTTACTCGCATCAACACTAAAAACCCCACTACTTTTAAAACCAACATCATTTAAAAGCCTATTTATCTTCTCTTCAAGTTCACTATCTTTTAATTTTTCAAACTTATCAAACATTTTATCTCGAATTACAGGATATAGCATATTTATAAGAACAATAACAGCAAAAATAAATAAAAATCCAAAAATCCACCAAGTAGAAAAATTAAGAATAATATATGAGATAGAAGCCACTACAATTGAACCAAAAATTATTGTAAGAAGAGCCGATTTTATAGTATCTTTTACAAATAATCCTGCACTCATATTTGAAAATCCATATTTTTTATCTAGCTTAAAAGTCTGATAAAGTGAAAGAGGAAGCCCTAAAATATAGTTTACTATTAGAAAAATATTTATAAAAACAACAGTTTTTACAATAATTGATTCAAAAATTAGATTTTCATCCAAAAATCTAAGACCAAAACCAAGCCAAAATATAAATATAATAAAATCAAAAAAAGAGCCAACAATAGCTAATTTCTCTTTTTCAATACTATAATTTGCAGCTTCATGATATTTTTTTGTACTTAAAATAATTGCTCTTTTTTTCATACTATCTTTCACAAATCCAATTTGCATAAAAGATGTATAAAGTGTAAAGAAAAAATACAGTGAATATAAAACAATAAAAAATTGTAACAAAATTAATCCTTTAATAAAATAGTGTTTATATTTTATTCAAACTTTGCTACAAACTCTTTTAATTTTTCAAGTAATTTATAATCTTTACTAAAATAAACAAAATCAAAATTCTCTTCAAATGATTTTTTTGTAAAGTTTAAACTTCCAATCATCGCTAATTTTTTATCAAAAAGCATCATTTTTAGGTGCATTTTTCTATCATCAACTGTTCTTACATCGATATTTGCATCTTTTAGCATATCATAAACTTCACTATCATCTTCTACTTTTTCTTTATCAAGTAAAATAGTTATTTTTACACCTTGTTTTGAAGCTTTTATTAAATCTTTTGCGATGCTTTTGTATGAAAAATTATACATAGCAAGAAAAATAGTATCTCTTGAGCTTAATATTTCATATCTTAGCTTCTCTTTTAGGTAGTTGCCATCGTCTGGCATAAGAAAAACTTCACTTGCACTACTATTTTCAAAACTATGATTTTTTCTAAAATCTTTTTGATTATTTGCAAAAAGATTAATAGAAAAACCAAAAATAAATAGAAATAAAACTAATACTTTTTTGCTATTTTTCATCTAATTCTCCAAAATTTCAAATATATCTGCTGGAATTTTAGCAGGAACTCCAAATTTTAGAAATGCTAATTTAAACTCTGCTTCAAAAATAAGCTCATTTTCTCTATAAATCTCTTGCTTCATAATAATTGAAGCTGCTCTTTTTTGCAAAAGAGTAGTTTTTATATCTAAAATATCTGCAAATTTTGCAGATTTTATCCAGTTTGCACTACACTCTTTTACTACAAAAAACTCATTATTTGAATGTGGAAGTAGATTTTTTCTAAAAAACAGTTCGCTTCTTGCTCTTTCACAAAAATTTAAATAGTTTGAGTGATAAACCATATTTCC
>CAYQFC010000291.1:0-1632 GCA_964416585.1 uncultured Aliarcobacter sp. | reverse complement strand
TTTAGCTTTTTTAGTTCCATATAAAGATTTTGATAAAACAATGCAAAGATTAAGACCGGAGCATCCAAAGGCTGTTCATTTTGTTTATGCTTATAGATATTTAAATGAGTTTTTTCAAATTGTTGAAAATAGTAGTGATGATGGAGAACCACGAGGCACAAGTGGAAAACCAACTTTGGCTGTTTTAAGTGGAGCTGAAATTATAAATAGTGCAGTTATAATTGTGCGATATTTTGGTGGAATAAAACTGGGAACTGGAGGTCTTGTAAGAGCTTACGGGGGAGCTGCGAATGAAGTTATAAAAATTGCAGAATTTTTGGAATATAAAAACTTAGAAAGGTATATTCTAGAGTGTGCATATTCGATTTTATCACAACTTGAATATCTTTTAAAAGAGCAAAATATTGAAATAGAGAAAAAAGATTTTGAGAATTCTGTAAAAATATATATAAAAGCTTCAAAAGATGAATTTGAAGAGCTTAAAGCTTTACTTCCAAGAGAAATAAAGATACTATAATAATCACTAAAATTATTAAAAGGACTCTTTGTGAAACTTCTTTTATCTTCTTTATTTTTACTTCTTTTTTCTTCAAATTTATTTTCAGATGAGCTAATTGATATAAACTTTGAAAACCTAAAAATTGATGAGTTTGTATTAATTGCTTCAAAAGTTTTGAATAAAAATATTCTTATAAATGAACCACTTGAAGGTGTAATAAACTTCTCTTCTACTAAAAAAATGAGTAAAGATGAGCTTTATTCTATGCTAGAACTTACATTAAAACAAAAAGGTTTTGTGCTAAAAGATGATAAAGGTTTCTTGAAACTTGTTAAGCAAAGTGATATTGAAGATGGTTCTTTACTTACAAAAATTATTAATATAAAAAATATAGATGGAGCAAATATTTTAAAAATATTAGATGATTTGTTGAATAAAAGAGTTTATAAAGAAGGAGTTCAAAAACCAATAGCAACTCTTGATAGTGATTCTAACTCTATTATTTTGTTGGCAAATGAAGCTGAGATAAAAAATCTTACAACTTTAATTGAAGATTTGGATGTTGAACAATCTCAAGTTTATGTTCAAGCTAGAATTGTTGAGTTAAATGATGAGATGCTAGAAAATATTGGAATATCTTATGGAATTTTTGCAGGAAAAGTTGGAAACCATAATCTTAGTACATTTTCAACTAGTTTAAATGGTGGAAGCAACTCAAGTAGTATTGTAAAAGATATTTTAAATCTTAAAATTCCTGATATTACTTCAGGTTTGGCTTTGGGTGCTAGTTTGAATTTATTAAAGCAAAACGGGGCTTTAAATATTGTGTCTGAACCATCAATCTTGGCAATAAATAATAAAGAAAGTTCTATTTATGTTGGAGAAAAAATCTCTGTTCAAACTTCTAGTAGTGTAAGCGATGGCGGAACAGAAAGAACAAACTATCAAAGAGAGGATGTAGGGCTTACTTTGAAGGTAAAACCTAGAATTTCAAGTGATACAAAAGTAATTTTGGAGATAAATACTTTGCTTGAAGGAGTTAAATCAAAATCAATAGGAGCTGGTGAAAATCCTGATACTTTAAAAAAAGAGATAAAAACAACAGCTATTCTAAACAATGGAGAAAGTGTAAT
>CAYQFC010000290.1:0-1642 GCA_964416585.1 uncultured Aliarcobacter sp. | reverse complement strand
CCCATATTTGTAACAAACATCAAAGTATCATGAGTATTACTTACAAAAAATCTCTCAATAAAATCATCATCATGAGTTGTAACTGCAACTTTACCTTTTCCACCTCTTTTTTGTTTCTCATAGGCTTTTATAGGAACTCTTTTTACATATCCATTATGAGTAATTGTTACAACCATTGGCTCATTTGGAATTAAATCTTCAATATCAATCTCATCGTAGCTATCTTCAATCTCTGTTCTTCTATCATTTGAGAATTTATCTTTTATCTCTATTAACTCTTCTTTTATAATCTCATTTAACTTATCTTCACTTCTTAAAATCGACTCTAACTCAGCTATTAAAATCATAAGTTCTTGATATTCAGCTTCTAGTTTATCTCTTTGAAGACCTGTTAATCTTCCTAATCTCATATCTAAAATAGCTTGAGATTGAATATGGCTTAAATCAAATCTAGCTTCTAATTTCTCTCTTGCATCTGCATCATTAGAACTTGATCTTATTATTTTTACAACTTCATCAATATTATCAACCGCAATTTTTAGACCCTCTAAAATATGAGCTCTAGCTTTTGCTTTTTCTAAATCAAAAATTGTTCTTCTAATTATTACAGTCTTTCTATGAGTTAAAAATATATTTAAGATTTCTGGAAGATTAAATACTTTTGGCTCTTTATTGTGAACTGCTAAAAGAATAATTCCAAAAGTTGTCTCCAATGGAGTTGATTTATATAGATTATTTAGAACTATCTCAGCCATTGCTTCTTTTTTAAGCTCAATAACTACTCTAATACCATCTCTATCACTCTCATCTCTTACTTCAGAAATACCATCTATTTGCTTATCCCTTGCAAGTTCAGCTATCTGCTCTATTAGTCTTGCTTTATTTACTTGATAAGGAAGCTCATCAATTACAATAACCTCTTTTTTTGCCTTTGTCTCAATATGATGTTTTGCTCTTATTTTTACACGTCCTCGACCTGTATTATAAGCATCAACTATTCCTCGTCTTCCAAAAATTGTTCCACCTGTTGGAAAATCTGGACCTTGTACAAACTCCATTAAATCACTAGCTTCTGCACTTGGATTTTCTATTAAATATAAAATTGCATCTAAAAGCTCACCTAAATTATGTGGTGGAATTTTAGTAGCCATACCAACAGCTATTCCTTCACTTCCATTTAATAAAAGAGTTGGAACTCTTGTTGGAAGAACTGCTGGTTCTTTCATTGTATCATCATAGTTTGGTACAAAATTTACTGTATCTTTATCTAAATCTCGTAAAACTTCTTCAGCAATTCTAGTCATTCTAGCTTCTGTATATCTCATAGCAGCTGCATTATCGCCATCAACTGAACCAAAGTTTCCTTGCCCATCAACCAAAGGAGCTCTTAAAGAGAAATTTTGAGCCATACGAACCAAAGCATCGTACACAGAGATATCGCCATGCGGGTGATACTTTCCTATAACATCTCCAACAATTCTTGCTGATTTTTTATAAGCGGCTTTACTAGTAAGGTTTAAGTCGTGCATAGCATATAAGATTCTTCTATGAACAGGCTTTAAACCATCCTTAGCATCTGGTAATGCTCGTCCAATAATAACACTCATTGAGTAGTCTAAATATGAAGTTTTTACACTATCTT
>CAYQFC010000289.1:0-1650 GCA_964416585.1 uncultured Aliarcobacter sp. | reverse complement strand
TATTTAGCAAGTGTTGTTCCTGTAACTGATAACTACTTTGCAGCACTAAATAGTGCTGTTTTTACAGATGGAAGTTTTGTATATATTCCAAAAAATACAAGATGTCCTATGGAGTTATCAACTTATTTTAGAATAAATGCTTTAAATACAGGACAGTTTGAAAGAACATTAATCATTTGTGATGAAGGAAGCTATGTATCTTACAATGAAGGGTGTTCAGCACCTTCAAGAGATGATAGACAACTTCATGCAGCAGTTGTTGAGTTGGTTGCACTTGAAAATGGTCATATAAAATATTCAACTATTCAAAACTGGTATCCAGGTGATGAGACAGGAAAAGGTGGAATTTTAAACTTTGTTACAAAAAGAGCTTTATGTAAAGGTGATAACTCAAAAGTATCTTGGACACAAGTTGAAACTGGTTCAAGTATCACATGGAAATACCCTTCATGTGTACTTCAAGGAGATAATAGTGTAGGAGAGTTCTACTCTGTTGCAGTTACAAGTAGAGCTCAACAAGCTGATACTGGTACAAAGATGATACATCTTGGAAAAAATACAAAATCAACTATTATCTCAAAAGGTATCTCAGCTATGAAAGGGATAAATGCTTATAGAGGACTTGTAAGAGTTGGAAAAAATGCACATAATGCTAGAAATATCTCTGAGTGTGACTCGCTTTTAATTGGACACAAATGTCAAGCACACACATATCCATATCATGAGATTAGAAATAGTAGTGCAAATATAGAACATGAAGCAACAACATCAAAAATCTCAGATGAGCAGCTTTTTTATCTAAATCAAAGAGGAATAGATGAAGAAGATGCAATAGCTATGATTGTAAATGGTTTTTGTAAAGAGGTTTTAAAAGAGCTACCAATGGAGTTTGCTGCTGAAGCAAAAGAGTTATTAAATATTTCATTAGAAGGAAGTGTGGGTTAATTATGAGTACAAAAAATACATTATTAAAAATTGAAGATTTAAAAGTAAGTATAAATGACAATGAGATTTTAAAAGGATTAAATTTAGAGATTAAAGAGGGTGAAGTTCATGCTCTTATGGGTGTAAATGGAGCTGGAAAATCAACTTTAGTAAAAACTCTGGCTGCTCATTATGATTGCACTGTAAATGGTGGAAGAGTAACTTTTAAGAAAAAAGATTTATTAGAGATGGATGTTGCAACAAGAGCAAATGAGGGAATTTTTATGAGTTTCCAAAGTCCTGTTGAAGTTGCTGGAGTAAATAATAGCTATTTTCTAAGAACTGCTATGAATGCAAAAAGAGCTTATGCTGGAGCTGATGAGCTTGATGCAATGCAGTTTTTAAAACTTGTAAAAGAGGAGACAAATAAGTTTGATATTGATAGAAAACTATTACAAAGAGATTTAAATGATGGCTTTAGTGGTGGAGAGAAAAAAAGAAATGAGCTTATCCAACTTTTAATGCTAAGCCCTGATTTAATAATGCTAGATGAGATTGATAGTGGTCTTGATGTTGATGCTATAAAAATTGTTGCAAATGTTATAAACTCAATGCTTGATGGTAAAAAATCACTTCTTATGATTACTCACTATGATAGACTTTTAGAGTTAATCAAACCTGATTTTGTGCATATTTTAAGTGATGGAAAAATAGCTAAAACAGGAG
>CAYQFC010000288.1:0-1650 GCA_964416585.1 uncultured Aliarcobacter sp. | reverse complement strand
TAGAAGAGGTAAAAATTATATGAGAATATGTATCTCCTAATTTATTTGAACAAATTATAGAAAAATATGAGCGCAAAATTTAAAGTAGACCAAAAATCACTTAATCAATATTACTCAGCTGTAATATCTATTAAGTACAAAACTCAAGATGTTGAAGAAATAAAAGAACTAGTTAAAAAACATTGAATTAAATGTAAAGTACTATGAAGTATGGGTAAAGAATATTTTACAGTAGTTACAAAGAAGAATCAAATTATCTGACAAATAGACGCTAATAGATTTGTAATACCAATAGAAGAAAAAAAAGCTCCTAAAAAGGAAACTAAAACAAAAAGAAAAACAAAATCTTAATTATTTATTAACTATTTATATTATGAAATTATCTAACGCACTATTTTTAAGTCTTGATGATAAAGTAAGACCAAAATTTATAGTTTCTTTATCTAAATTATTAACTCTTAATTTACCCATCAAATTAAGTTTCTCTATAATGAAGTGAATTAAAGAGATAGAATCAGCTCTTATTGTATTCAACGAAGCTAAACAACAATTATTTAAAAAGTACTGAGAAGAAAAAGATTGAGTACTATCTGTTACAGGTGCAAACCTACAATTATTCTGAAAAGACCTAGACGAACTATGTAAGATTGATGTCGATATAAACTTTGATCCTATTGATACAGTTGCACTAGAAAGCTCTGATGTTAAACTAACAATAGAAGACCTAATGATATTAGAACCGCTATTTAAGAAAGAAGAAGTATTTGAATCAGCAAAGAAAAGTAAAAAGAAAGATTAATAACCTTATTAACAATGGGAGAAGAATTAAATTTAAATCAAGAGAAATTCTGTCAGTTATACACAACAAACAACGATTGTTTTGGAAATTGAGTACAAGCTTATTTAGCAGTCTATGATATAGACAAAGCAAATAAGAACTGGTATAAAACAGCTTGTGTTTGTGCTAGTCAACTCCTAAGCATTCCTAAGGTTTTAAACAGAATCAACGAGCTATTAGAAGAACAAGGATTAAATGATACTTTTGCAGATAAACAATTACTATTTTTATTATCACAACATTGTGATTTTACAAACAAGTTATGAGCAATTAAAGAATATAACAAACTAAAGGGTAGAATTACAGAGAAGATAGAGCAGAAAACAGATATTAATATATATAATGAACAGAAAATAAAAGATTTAAATGATATGATTAAAAGAGTTGAAAATTAATTTTGATCCCACCGGTGGACGAAGTAGCCTAAATGGCTTATTTAAGACAACTTAAAAAATGGTAAAATATGGCAATTTGGTTAAAAGATAACAAGTTATTACTTACTGAATTAAATAAGATTACAAAACAAGATAGGATAGAGTTTTTTAGAAACAAAGAAAACTTTGTCCTTTTTTGGTATTATCATTTTGCAAAGAATTTTATATCTGAACTAGCACCATTCCACTTTGAATGGATTAAAGAATTAGTAGAATGAAATAAATCTATTCTATTTGAAGCATTTAGATGAAGTCTTAAGACAGAACTCATTAAAATCTATTTAGTATACTGTATTTGTTATAAGATAGAACCATATATTGTTGTACAAAGTTATGATAGCTCTTGAAGTGAAGAGATGGTGCGTAATGTCGCAAAAA
>CAYQFC010000287.1:0-1652 GCA_964416585.1 uncultured Aliarcobacter sp. | reverse complement strand
TTCTTAGAAAACTTCTGGAAACTTGTAAACTGGGATGTAGTTGCTAAAAAACTAGCATAAGTTTTATAAAGTATGGAGCTTTTCCATACTTTTTTATATGAAATCTAAAATATTTAAAAACTCAAAACTTGACTTTATAGAGCTAAGATATGTAAGGGATATTGAAAATTGTGTAAAGATGCATTTACACGAAGAACTTACAATAACTGCAATAAAAAAAGGCTCACTAAATCTTATTTTAAATGACACTTCTTATGAACTAAAACCAAATGAGATAGCTATTATAAATAGTCAAATACCACACTGTGCAACACTAAAAGAAGAGTCAAAAGATGGGTATGTTTTATATTTGGATAAAGAGTATTTAAAAAAAATAGATTTTAACTTTTCATCAGCTTTTGAGTTAATCAAAAATAAAAATATCTATAAAAATTTTATAAAACTATGCGATTGTTTACTTGATAATAAACTATATTTAATAGAGAAAGAAGAAAACCTTTATCTATTTTCTCTGACATTTTTCTCTTTTGAACAAACAGCAAAAAATATAAAAGAAGAGTCAAAATTAGCTATAAATATTAAAAAATATTTAGATGAATTTTTTTTGGAAGAGTTAATTTTAGATGATTTAGCTTTGAAGTTTAATCTAAGTGTTGTTCATCTAATACGAGTATTTAAAAAAGAGTTTGGACTTCCAATTCACTCATATATTTTAAATAAAAAAGTGCATTTAGCAAAAGAGCTAATATCTTTAAATATGCCTATTGTTGAAGTTGCCCAAAATAGTGGGTTTTTTGATCAAAGTCACTTAAATAGAAGTTTTAAAAGAGTTTTTCAAATTACACCAAAAGAGTACCAAAACAATATTTTGAAATAATGTTAATTTTGTACAAGATTTAATTTTTTGTAAAAGTTATAATCTTGAAAAATTAAAAGATGGACTAAAATATGAGTTTTAAAAAATATCAAAAATACCCAAAAATTGAGAATTTTCAAAGAGGGTGGGCAGATAAAAGTATAGAAGAAGCACCAATTTATTGCAGTGTAGATTTAAGAGATGGAAATCAAGCTTTGGTAAATCCTTTAACAGTTGAGCAAAAATTGGACTATTTTAAAGCTTTGGTAAAAATGGGCTTTAAGCAAATAGAAGTTAGTTATCCAAGTGCTAGTGATACAGATTTTAACTTTACTAGAAAATTAATCGAAGAGGATTTAGTGCCAGATGATGTGGCTATTCAGATTTTAATTCCTGCAAAAAAAGAGTGGATTAAAAAAAGTGTTGAAGCTATGAAAGATGTAAAAAATGGGATTTTTCATCTATACAATCCAACAAATGAGTTTCAAAGAAGAGTGGTTTTTCAAAAAAGTGATGATGAGATAATAAAAATGGCAGTTGAAAGTATGCAATATTTACTTGAACTTACAAAAGATTTCAAAGGAAAAATAACTTATCAATATTCACCAGAAAGTTTTTCGCAAACAGATTTAGATTTTGCCATAAAAATATGTAATGAAGTTATAGATGTGGTAAAACCAACCATTGATAAAAAAATGATAATAAATTTACCAAATACTCTTGAAGCTTGTACACCAAATATTTATGCAGATAGAATAGAGTGGATGTGTAAAAATTTACACAATCGTGAAGCTTT
>CAYQFC010000286.1:0-1654 GCA_964416585.1 uncultured Aliarcobacter sp. | reverse complement strand
ATTAGAAAGCTAAATTCATTGCTAACCAAAGTCTTCTACCTTCTAAGTTTGCATCTGTATCAGCATATGCTGTTGTAGATTTAGGTGGTGTTCCACTAATGTAAGTATATGGCTCATGTTTATATAAGTTTTTATCAAATAAATTATAAATTGTTGCACTAAAAGTTAAATCTTTATCCCATTTATAATTTGCTCCTAAATGAAACAACTCATAAGCGTTTATCTCTGTTCCAACTTGATCATAACGAGCTTTATTTGCAACACTTAAATTTTCATATTTTTCAGTAAATACTTGTCTAGCACTTTTATATTCACCTTTTAGCCAAGTAGATAGTTTTGCATTTATGTCCCAATTTAAAGTAGCATTTAAAGAATGTTTTGGAGTATTGGCAAAAGGTTCTCCCTTATTTTTTCCATTTTTTTGTTCACTTTCCATATATGTGTAACTAGCCTTTAAATTTAAGCTTTCAATTATAGGAATATTTGTTCCAAACTCTAAACCTTTTGTCTCAGCTTTTCCAATATTTATTGGTCTAGTAGAACTAACCCCTCCTGCATCAACAAAGCTTTCACTTTCTATTTTATCTTTATAGTCATTATAAAAAATTGTAGCATTTGCAGAAAAACCATTGTCTGCATTATAATAAACACCAGTTTCATAGTTTGTTGATTCTTCAGGATTTAAATTTGGATTTCCATATGTCAAATCTTTACCTTGTCTAGTAACACCATTGATTCCACTATATAATTGATCTACTCTTGGAGCTTTGTATCCTGTAGATACTCCACCTTTTATAGTCCAATTATCTGTAGTATCCCAAACTAAATATCCTCTAGGACTAAAATGTCCACCAAATTTATCATGATGGTCATATCTTCCACCTAAAGTAAGTCTTAAAGAGTCCAAAATAGATATTTCATCTTCTAAAAACAATCCCCATAAATCTTGCTTAAGTTTACCTTCTATTAATCCATCTTTTAATTCAGAATTCCAATATTGACCACCAATAGTTATAATATTTTTATTTAAAATATCAGTTGTAAATTTTGTATCCAAAACAATATCTTCATTTTTTAACTCTCTATTCTCTCCTGCTACTAAATTTGTTAATTTAACAGTCGCTTCTGTTGGAATAGTTCTACCTAATGTTTCTGTTTGAGTTTTCATAATACTTGACTCTAAAGTACCTATACTAAATCTTGAATTATGCCCTAAAGTAATTTCTTCTTTTTCAAATCTTAAATCTTCTTTATAACCATAATCTTTTGTAGCATCAGGTAATGTACCTAATTGAGATTTATCATTATTATATTTTTGTTTTGATGTAAAAGTATCAAGATAAATATCATTACTATCATTTGGAGTTAAAGTAAATTTTCCTCCAAGAGACCAGTTTGTACCTTCAACTGGAGATGGTCCTCTAGCACTAACAACTTCTCCATCACCATATTTAATATTTGAAGCTTCTCTATTATAGTAGTTTCCTCTTAAAGCCAAACCTAATAAATCTTTTACAACTGGTCCACTAGCATACATATTTAGATTGTTACTATTTCCAAATTGTGATTTCTCTTGTAAAGTTTGATCTACATTTATATTTCCAGTCCACTCATTTGATACTTTTTTTGTAATAATATTTACAACTCCTCCCAT
>CAYQFC010000285.1:0-1660 GCA_964416585.1 uncultured Aliarcobacter sp. | reverse complement strand
TATAATATCCTATTATTTGATGTTTAAGTATATCATAATTCTTTTATAATATACATCAAATGTTTATGTTAATAAACTCAAAAAATAAATCGAAAAAGTATATTTAGGTTTATTTTTTTCATAAATACAAAACAAATAATTAATGTTTGTAATTTTAAAATAATAATAAAATATTTTTTTAAATGAATCGATTAAAATATACAATCGACTCATTTTATGATACTATTATAGTAATTATTTGGCTCAAAGGTAAAATATGAAAGAAAATATTATAAAATGGATATGGCAACATAAAGATTATCCAAATTTTAAATATGACAAATCAAAGTTAACAGATTTACTTACTCAAATTGAATATAATAGAGGACAACTTGATGGTATTTCAAAATTATTTAATAGAGATGATATAACAAAAATTGAAATTGAAACATTAACTGATGAAGCAATTAATACATCTTTAATAGAGGGTGAACTTTTAAAAAGAGAAAGCGTTAGATCTTCATTTAAGAAAAAACTAGATAAAGATTTTGATGCAAGAAGTGATAAATATTCAACAATTGCAACTGATAATTTAGTTGAAATTTTAATAGATTCAAATTTAAATAAAAAAGAATTACATATAGATAGATTACATGGTTGGCACAACTGTCTTTTTGAACATACACAATATAGTAAATTAAATAAAATTGATATTGCAAAATTCAGAAGCCATAGTGATATGGAAGTAATCTCTGGTGCAATTGGATATGAAAAAGTTCACTATAAAGCAATACCTGTAGAAAAAATTGATAAAAATATAGAAAACTTCTTAAAATATTGTAATGAAAGTTTTGAAAATCTATATATAAAAGCTGCAATAGTTCATATTTGGTTTGTAATTATACATCCTTATGATGATGGAAATGGAAGAATTGCTAGAGCTATTACAGATTATGTTCTTTCACAAAACAATACAAATACACAATTTAAACTATACTCTATTTCAACTGCGATTAATAAAGATAGAAAAGCTTATTATGATATTCTAGATAAAACTACAAATTTATTTTTAAATAGAGAGTTTGATATTACAGCTTGGATTATTTGGCATTTAAATATATTAAATAATGCCATGGAAGAAGCGCTAAAAAACATTGAATATCTAATACAAAAAACAAAGTTTTGGGATGAACATAGAAACAAAGCTCTAAATGAAAGACAAATAAAAGTTTTAAATAAAATATTGGATGTTGGGAATGAGAATTTTGAAGGTGGATTAAATACAAAAAAATATATATCTTTAACAAAAGTTAGTAAAGCTACAGCAGTTAGGGATATAACTGCTCTTGTAGAATTTGGATGTATAAAACAAATTATTGGTACTGCTGGTCGAAATGTTAGGTATGAGATTAAGTTTTAAAAAATAAAAATGAAACCTCAAAAATAAATAGATTTTAACGATAAACTAAAAGACTCTCTTTTTGTTTATAATCACTAGAAAAATAATTTTAATATTTAAAGCAATTTTTGCGCACTTTAAATGCTTATATATAATGCTTATATTCAGCCGAATTTTATACAAGCTTCTTTTTTATTAAATATTGGCACTACTAATACGTTTAATATAGCCGAATTTTTAACAGCTTTTTTTGCAGTTTAAAAACCATCATTTTAGAGTTTT
>CAYQFC010000284.1:0-1661 GCA_964416585.1 uncultured Aliarcobacter sp. | reverse complement strand
TTACAAGTTTTGTGTAAAACTCAGGAGTTACAGTTGCACAAGATGGATTATGTGGAAAGTTTACAACCACATATTTTACTTTTGGAATACTCTCATCTATTGTTTTTTGTAAATTTTTAAAAAACAGCTCTTCATCTACTTTAAACTCATTGTCAAATACCAACTCAAATTTATGAATTGCAGCACCATTTAACATAAAAGCATATGAGTGAATTGGATATGTTGGGTCTGGAACAACAGCAACATCTCCCACATTTACAATAGCTTGTACCAAATGCACATATCCCTCTTTTGAACCCATTGTTGCACATGCATGTTTATCTGGGTCCAAAAAATCAACACCGTATTTTCTTTTATACCAGTTGCAAATTGCAAGTCTTAACTTATAAATTCCAATACTTGCGCTATAGCCATAGTTTTTTGGCTTTGTAGAAGCCTCTTTTAATTTATCAACTATATGTTGTGGTGTAGGACCATCAGGATTTCCCATAGAAAAATCTATAACATCCTCTCCATTTCTTCTAGCTTCCATTTTTATAGCATTAACTTCTGCAAACACATAGTTTGGAAGCCTTTTCATTCTTTCAAATTCAATTTCTGGAAACATCTTTTTTACTCCTTAGTAATTGTAAGCCCATTTTTTATATTTGTAAGGGCATAAATATCATCAATTTTCATAAATTTTGCTCCACTTGGGGCAATAACTTTTAAACTATTCTCTAAACTATTTTTTTCTATAACTTCAATAGCATTAAATTTACTATCAAAAAATGTAACAAGTGGATACCAACTATTCCCACTATTTGATACTATATTAACTCTACTCATACTTGCTAACTCAACAAAATAAGGTCTTATAGCTCTTTTTAGTAGAACTTCTCTTTGATTTATTAAGTTTTCAGCTTTGTAAATTGAAGCATTATTGGAGTCTATAAAAAAACTAACTCTATTTCCCTCTTTTTTCACATCCACAACTCTGCAATTTGCATTTTTTAGTTCAGTAGATATTTTAAGAGGGTTAATGGCGGCCGCAGTTTGTACTTTTATACTCCATTGCAGTTGATTATCTATTGTTGTTTGGCTTACTGTTGTATAGTTTTGAATTCCAATTGCTTTTAAAATGTCATTTATATTTTTAAATGATAATTTTGGATTATTATTAAAATTAAAAACCATCAAAGCTCCAGAAATAGAAGTTGTAGAAGCTTTTATAAGATTATTTTTTTCCAATTCAGAGTTGATTTTTGAATAATCTAATTTTCCATTTGTATAGAAGTTTTTTTCATCTTTAAAAATATGATTTATTAAATTTTTATGAGTATTGTATTCGCTTTCTCCCAGTATATTCTCTACTGCTTGATTAACATTTGCATTTAAGCTTATACATAGAATTGCACTCATAACTATTTTTTTCATCATATTTTCCTTTTATCTTTCTATCTTTTTAATGTATATATTAAAATAGCAGCCGCCGAACTCACATTTAAGGAGTCAAATTCATGCTCCATTTTTATTGATACTTTTAGGTCAAGTTTTTTTGCAACTTTTGGGCTAATTCCTTCACCTTCATTTCCTAAAAATAGTGCAACCTTATCACTTGCTTCTATTTTTCCATATTTTTTCAGATCAACTCCATCCATTGTTGCACCAATTAGTGTAAA
>CAYQFC010000283.1:0-1670 GCA_964416585.1 uncultured Aliarcobacter sp. | reverse complement strand
GACCTCCTTTTGGACCTTCATATCTTATAACTACAACATCTCCAGCTTTTACTTTCCCACCAACAATTCCTTTTATAGCTTCAGCTTGTCCATCAAAACAGACAGCTTTTCCAGTCATAGCTCTTGCTCCTACAATACCAGCAGTTTTTATAACAGCTCCTTGTTCTGCAAGATTTCCATAAAGAATAGCAAGTCCTCCAACTTCGCTATAAGGATTATCAATTGTATGAATAATATTTGTATCTTTTATAGTTGCATCTTTTATTCTCTCTTTTAGAGTTTCTCCTGTAACTGTAAGATTATCAAGTAAAATATCATCTCCTCTTTTACTCATTTCGTTCATAACAGCACTTACTCCACCAGCTTTATTTATATCTTCCATATGAACAGTTGTAAGGCTTGGAGAGATTTTTGCAATATGTGAAACTCTTTTTGATATAGCATTTATATCTTTTAATTCAAAATTAACTCCAGCTTCTTTTGCAATTGCTAACATATGTAAAACAGTGTTTGAACTTCCACCCATTGCCATATCAACAGCAAAAGCATTTCTTACAGCATTTTCATTTAAAATATTTCTTAGTTTAAACTTGTCGCTATTTGCTCTATCAAGTGCAATTTCACAAACTCTTCTAGCTGCTTTTTTATATAGCTCTTCTCTCTCTTTTGTAAGTGCTAAGATTGTTCCATTTCCAGGTAAGGCAATTCCCATAGCTTCCATAAGTGTATTCATAGAGTTTGCTGTAAACATTCCAGAACAAGAACCACCACTAGGACAAGCATTACACTCAATATCTTTTAGCTCTTCTTCACTTATCTCACCAGCTTCAAATTTTCCAACAGCTTCAAAAGCAGTTGCTAAATCTATTGGAGTTCCATCTTTTGTATAACCTTTTTGCATAGCTCCACCACTTACAAAAACAGTTGGAACATTTACTCTTAAAGCCCCCATAATCATACCTGGAACAATTTTATCACAATTTGGAATAGCAATCATGGCATCTAGTTTATGTGCATTCATAACAGTTTCTATTGAGTTTGCAATTAATTCACGGCTTGGAAGAGAAAAAAGCATACCATCATGACCCATAGCAATTCCATCATCAACACCAATTGTATTAAACTCAAAAGGCACACAACCCATGGCTCTTATCTCATCTTTAATAATTTTTGAAACCTTATCTAGGAAAAAATGTCCTGGAATAATCTCTATAAAAGAGTTTGCAACTCCAATAAATGGTTTGTTGAAATCTTCATCTTTTAATCCTGTTGCTCTTAAAAGAGATCTATGTGGGGCTCTATCGTAACCTTTTTTTACTTCATCACTTCTCATAATAATCCTTATTTGATTTTTTAAAAATATGGCTTGATTATACAAATATTAATTTTTAGAATATATTAAAAAGAGTAAAAAGAGGTAAAAATAAAAGTTTTCAAAAAAAACACTTGACAAATAAAAAAAAAGCCACTATAATTCCAGTCCATTTTAAGTAAAAGCTTAAAAAGGTTCTTAAAAATATGCGAGTGTGGCGGAACAGGTAGACGCGCGGGACTTAAAATCCCGTTCCAGTTTTGGAGTGTGGGTTCGATTCTCACCATTCGCACCACTATAAGAGTAGAGGATTGACAGAGTTGGTCGATTGTACCGGTTTTGAAAACCGGCGAGGTTC
>CAYQFC010000282.1:0-1685 GCA_964416585.1 uncultured Aliarcobacter sp. | reverse complement strand
CCAAGAAGCTTTAAAATATATGTAACATTTATCTCATCTTTATGAATTAGCTCTAGTTCAAAGTCCACATCTTCTAAAATAGATACTTTTTCTTTATTAGGATTAACACTAGGTTTTAAATCAAGATATTTACTCATATAATCTTCAAACTCTTGCTCTAGTATCTTTAAATCATCCCATTTAAAATCACTAAATCCACCTAAAATATTCTTTACTCTTAATAACTCTCTAAATGCTTTTATAAACTCTAGTTTCTCTTCTTCGCTATATAAATCACTAACACTACTAACTGTTGGAACAATTAATTTTAAAGCATCATATTTCTCATTGAAAGTTTCTACATAACTCTCATATGGTTGCATTATAATTATCTCTTTTGCGTCTTTATTTGAAAATAAAGATATTGCATCATCAGTTGCTTGTTTTAAATTTCTAAAACAAACTATATTACCTTGAGATTTTAATTCATTTAGTATTCTATTTGTTCTACTAAATGCTTGTATTAATCCATGATATTTTAAATTTTTATCAACATAAAGTGTATTTAGAGTTTTACTATCAAATCCAGTTAAAAACATATTTACAACAAGTAAAATATCTATCTCTTTTTGTTTAACTCTTTTTGAAATATCGTTGTAGTAGTTATAAAAACTTTGAGAATCTTTTGTGGAGTATTTACATCCAAAGATTTTATTATAATCATCAATAAACTCATCTAGTTTTTCTCTAGAGTGTTTATTTATATGCTCTTCATCAACATATGCACCATCAGCTTCTTCTAAATCAACTATTCCTGTTGCATCTTTATCATCTTCATTTGCACTATATGAAAAGATTGTTGCGATTTTTAAATTATGGTTTTTCTTTTTAAATAGTTCATAATATTTTATAAGCATTTCAACAGAACTTACACACATCATAGCTGTAAACTCTTTTGAGTGAGTTTTTCTATCATGATTTGCAATTATATAATCAACAATTTTTTCAATTCTATCACTACTTTCAAGAAGCTCTTTTTTATCAATATCTTCAACTGCAATATCAATATTTGTAACACTATTTTCTTTTTGTTTATACTTTCCAATATACTCAACTGAGAATTTTAATACATTCTCATCACTAATAGCATCAGTAATTACATATCTATGTAAACACTCATCAAATAGCTCTTTTGTGGTTCTTTTTCCAAGTGCATTTCCAGTTGCATTTTGGGCAAATATTGGAGTACCTGTAAATCCTATCATTTGGTTATTTGTAAAGAATTTTGTAATAGCTAAATGAGTTTCACCAAATTGGCTTCTATGACACTCATCAAAAATAAATACAATATTTTTATCTTTTACTATATTCATTTGTTCTAAATACTGTTTTTTTGAAATTGCAGTATTTAGTTTTTGAATAGTTGTAACAATTAGTTTTGTATCATCAGTAAACTGTTTTACAAGAGTTTTTGTATTATCAGTTCCATCAACACTTCCATCACTAAAGCTATTAAACTCTTTTGTTGTTTGATAATCTAAATCTTTTCTATCTACAACAAATACTACTTTTTCAATTTTTGGAAGTTTCATAAGAATTTGAGCTGTTTTAAAAGAAGTTAGAGTTTTTCCACTTCCAGTTGTATGCCAAATATATCCATTTTTATTTGTATCTCTAACTCTTTCAATAATAGCTTCAACTGCCCA
>CAYQFC010000281.1:0-1689 GCA_964416585.1 uncultured Aliarcobacter sp. | reverse complement strand
ACTTGAAAACTCAAAGTTGAAGAATATGATATTTCATCACAATCTTTACCTTCATAAGGTTTAACAACTTTAGTTAATAAAATCCATTTTCCACCTCTTAAAGGTAAAATCTCAATTTCTCCTTTTGAATCAGTAGTACCAGAAAATGCAAATTCTTCTTTTTTAAAGCTTTCAAAAGTACCTTTTAAAGCCACTTCTTGGGCAGGTTTACCATCTAATAAGACTTTAACTTTAAATGAAACTCCAGTTTTAAAATTTGAAGGATTTTCTAAAGGTACAATTTCAAGATTTTGTCCTATTGGTTTAGTAACAAAATCATTTTTATCATCTCCTATATTTATAATACTTTTTGCAAATCTTGATATTTGTTTGCAATATTGCGCATTTGAAATATCTTTTTTACTTTTTCCTGTAATCCATTTATTGTTTTCATTTTTTGTTGAATATGTAGGTTTGTAACTACTTTTTAAAATATAAGTTCCATCATCTAGAGATTTATCTAAATTATATTGACCATTTTCAACACCATTTTTTAACATTGTACTTTTAAAATCTTTATCAATAATCACAAGTGGTTCAAAAAGATGAATTCTATCATTTTCTATTTTCTGAGGAACAAAGAAAACATGCTCATATTTTATAAATCCTTTAAACATTGAACTATTATAACCATCGACCCATACATCATGAGCAAAACTTTGTACCGTTGAAATAGTAGTAAATAATACTACAAAACCTATTTTTTTTATCATCTTTTATCCTTTATTTTTAAAATTTATAATTTACACCAAATTCAAAACTTCTAGCTTCACCTAGATAAACACCACCTGTATCATTTTTTGCTGTTGTTGCATATAGTTCATCTGTTAAGTTTTTAAGTAAGAATGAGAATGTTGTTTTTTTGTTATATGTATAGTCTAAAGTTAAATCAACTGTTGTATAGCTTGGTAATTTTAATGTGTTTGTATCATTTATATAAAAAGAATCTACATATCTAAGCCAAGTTCCAATACCAAAATTTGATATAGGCATATATCTAACTCCTAAATTTCCTATGTACTCTGGAACAGAATTTGGAGTTTTTCCATAATTGTATGAACCTTCAAATTTAGCATCAGTATATGCAAAATTTGCATCTATAGAAATTTGTTCAATTGGTTGAATACCAAAACTAAGTTCTAAACCTTTTGATTTTTGTTCTCCTGAGTTTAGAATATTTCCTGCATTGTTTGGATCATTTACAAACATATTTTTTTTATTGATTTCATAGGCACTTATTGTAAATTCTGCTTTATCATCTAATAAAGATTGTTTTAATCCAACTTCATATTGTTCAGCTTTTGTTAAATCTAAATCTGTTTGGTTATTTCTTAGCCCAATTAAAGAAGCACCCGGTTCAATTGAAGTAGTATATGAAGTATAAAGAGTTGTAGTATCAGTTAAATCAAATACCAAACCTGCTCTATATGATAAATCTTTATGTTTTTTACTTTTTGAACTATTTGTTGCATAGTAACCTTTAAGATAATTCCATTCTAAATCGTGTATATCATAACGTATTCCACCGATAAGTTTAAGATTGTCAGTTATATTTAGTTGATCTTCTACGTAAAATGAGTATTGATTGATGTCTAAATCAACTTCTTTTTCTCGATATCTAAATCTATTTCCAAATATCTCTTTATTTGG
>CAYQFC010000280.1:0-1710 GCA_964416585.1 uncultured Aliarcobacter sp. | reverse complement strand
TTCTTTAAATTTATTTGTGAATTAGTTGATAATATCAACCTCCACATCCACCCATTGTAACTTTAATCTCTTTTGTTGCAGAGTGTAATTTTCCATCAACTTCAGCCACAATAATTACTTTACCTGTTTTTGCCATTTTAATTCTAAATGCATAATCTAAAACTGTATATTCGTTTACATTAAACACAGCAACTGCACTCTCAGGATTTGCATCTTGGAATACTGCAATTTTTGTAGCTTTTAATTCAGTATCAAAAGACACAGGAACAACTGCACCATTTTCAGCAATTTCTGGAGCTTTTAAGTTAATTCCACCTTCAGTTGTTTCAGATTTTCCAAAAATCTCTTTAATTGCTTCATCAACTTTTGTTGCAGTCCAAGCTTTTGGTTTGCTTTTTCTGAAATCTTCAGCAGCCAATTGAGCTGGAACCGTAGCAGCAGCTAAAACACCTAATCCTAATCCTAAAAAATTTCTTCTATTTAACATTTTTATTCCTTTTATTAATTTATTGTTTTTAAATAAGCAACAACTGCTTTAATTTCATCTGGGCTAAGCCAACCATTTCTTCCAAATGCAGGCATTGCTGTAATTGGATTTGTTGTAGATGGATCAAAAACTTTATCATATAAAGCTTCTTCTGGCCACAATGCTAAAAATTGTAGTTTTGGTCCCATATTTCCAGGTCCATCTATATTTTTTCCATTTACAGCATGACAAGCCAAACAGTTACCTTTTGTATTTGTCATAAAAATTTTCTCACCTTTTTTTACTAATTCATCATTAGCACTTGCACTAACAACAAATAGTAAACTTAAAGCTGAAATGCCTAAAACTCTTTTTAATAGCTCCATAATCTCTCCTTTACTTACTAGAATTAATCATATAATCTACGATTTCTTTAAATTTCTCATCGCTCATATCAGCTCCACCTTTTGGTGGCATTGCATTTATACCATTTATTCCAGCACTATAAACAGCTTCCAAACCTTTAGAAGTTACTTTTTCCCAAGCTGCTTTATCTCCAACAACAGGAGCTCCTATTGCTGCATTTGCATGACAAGCTGAACATCCAGCGTTTTCATACTCAACTTGACCTGGTACTTGTTTACTTGCATCTACTTTTGGTAAATTTCTAAGAGTTGATAAAGGCTCATTTGCACCTGCTGTTAAATCATCTTGAATTCTAAGTACTAAACTATCAATATCACCTTTGATACAATCTTTCATACATCTTGTACCTTTTCCATATATTGTTGGATCACTTAAAAGCTTAGTCATATTTTCTACACCTTTTTTAGGATTTTCAGGTGTATTTGTTTCAGGATAAAATCCTTTTTCATTTGGCATTACAATTTTTAAAAATTTCTCTTTATCTAAAACATACTCATCATCTAGCTCTTCACCATCTATTGTAATATTGTTTAAAGATAAAAGATATGCTGTAAGTGCATAAGTTTCACTATTTGTTAAAGTTTTTGGTGCATTAAAAGGCATAGATTCTTGGATATACCAAAAAAGAGTACTAGCATACGGCCAATATGAACCAATTGTTTTATCTGGATTTTCTGGATTTGGATGTTCATCTGCTGGGTTTAATCTTTGATTTTTTAAACTCTCAACTGTACCACCTGCTAGTTTAGGATAACCTTTTCCACCACTTCCAAAATCTCCATGACACATAACACATTGTGCATCATAAAGCTCATTTC
>CAYQFC010000279.1:0-1718 GCA_964416585.1 uncultured Aliarcobacter sp. | reverse complement strand
TATAGATTGTTTTAAGATCACGAGCTACTTCTTTCCTATCTTTCCAGGATACAAACTTTAGAGAACTTCTTATTTGAGCTTATTTAAAATTATTTTTTAAAATAAACCTTTCTCATTTGTTGGAACGTAACCCATCTTCTTGTATCCTCTTCGTCTTTTGTTAAAACTTGATCTTAATATTGGAGTATTTTCATCAAAAAAATCAATTGCTACACAATCTTGTCCATTTCTTCCAATTCTTCCAAGATATTGAACTATTCTTCCCCAATATGATACTGGCATAGTAAGAATAATTGCATCAAGATGAGAAAAATCTATTCCCTCACCAATAAATGAACTAGTTGATAAAATAATTGAAGAACTGTTTGCTTCTTTTAAAAACTCTTTTTTCATTTTTGATTTTAACCCACCATGTATAAGAGTTGATTTTATCTTTTTTGCATCTAATAGATGATATAAAATATTTAAATGCTCAATTCTTTCGCTAAGTACTAAAATATTTCTATCTTTTAATTTTTCAATTTCAGATATTATGAGATTATTTCTATCAAAATCTTCTACCATCTCATTTAAAATAAGTCCAAAATCATCACTAAGTGCTTCAAATTTTGAATTTACAATTTTTAAAGTGTGTCGTTTGTTAATTTCTTTTTTTGATTCATAGGCAATCTCTCCACATTGCATAAGCATAATAGGATGCATTCCATCCTGTCTAGCAGGTGTCGCACTAAGTCCTAAAACATATTTGCCTTTAAATCTTTTAATAGGCACTTCAAAAGAAATAGCTGGAATATGATGAACTTCATCAATAATAATTTGAGAATACTCTTCAATAATTTCAGGTCTATTTTTTAATGATTGCAAAGTAGCTATATCTAGATTTGAATTTAGTTTTTTCTTACCATTTCCAAGTTTTCCAATAGTTTTTATATCAATCTGAAAATACTCACGAAGTCGCTCAATCCATTGATCAAGAAGATTACTTTTATTTACTAAAATCAGTGTGTTAACTTTTCTTTTTTCAATTACTGCAGCTGCAACAGCGGTCTTACCAAATCCTGGAGGTGCAATTAAAATTGAATAATCTTGAATGAGTATTTTTCCTAAAGCTAGTTTTTGTTCATATTTTAAAGTAAGTGTAAAATTTAATTTATCAATAGGTTTTATAAATCGTTTATCTTCAATAGTAAGCTGTGCTTTATTAGAATTAAAAAGATTAATGATTTTTTGAGTAAGCCCTCTTGGAACAATAATGTATTTTTCATTTATATCAAAGGATGTAATTATTCTTGGAGTGTTAAAGGTTGATTTTCGTAAATTTTGCAATACAAAAAACTCTGGATTTGAAAAGCTTGATAATCTTTGAAGTTTGTTTAATACTTCTTTTGAGAGATTTTGTTTTTCAATATATAAAGCATCATATAAAATTGCTTTTGTTATTTTTGGAAATACTAAAGGCTTTTCTTGTTTGATTTCCCAAGGCATTAAGGTTTCATCATTGTTTGAATTTAATAAATGCTCTTTTAAAATTGCTGTTATTTGATAACACGATATTTTTGAAATATTTTGTAAAACTTCCCATTGATTTTCAAAAGGTTGCATAGTATTAATATCTATAAAAACCGTTTTATTTTCACATCTTGAACCGTAGTGCAATGGAAGAGCTACTAAATTCCCTAATGCATCAGGTGACACAAAATCTTGATTTGGGAACATCC
>CAYQFC010000278.1:0-1725 GCA_964416585.1 uncultured Aliarcobacter sp. | reverse complement strand
CCAATATTTCCCTCTTGAATTAAATCTAAGAAAGGTAAACCTCTATTTGTATATCTTTTTGCAATAGATACAACAAGTCTTAAGTTCGACTGAGCCATTCTTGTTTTTGAAGTATCAGTTATCTGTTTTCCTCTTTTAATTTGCTCTAAAACAGCTTTTAACTCTTCAGGAGTTAAATCAAATCCATCTTTTGAAGCTTCAGCTGTTTGGAAAAGTTTTTTAATTTCCATATAAGTTCCTACCATTGTAGCTTCAGGAACCATGGCAGTAATTTGTGCTTTTGATAAATTTACAATATTATCTAAAATCTTTTGGTGATTTTTTTGTAAAGTTTCATTAAACAGTGGTAATCTATACTCTAATCTTTTTAATTCATCTTCAAAACCATCTTCACTTTTTAGTGAAGTTTCCATAGCTTTTACAATTTCAGTTATTAGTTTTGATGTCGGTCCTAAATCCAACAGAGTCTCTTTTAGTAACTTTTTCTTAAATGCAGTTGCAAGATCAAAAGTCATAACATCAACTTCATCATCAGATTTTGCAGTCTCTTTTGTTTGAAACTTTAGCCACTCTTTTTTTGCTTTTTCAAGGTTTTTAAATGCTTCTATTATAGACTGAGCTCTTTTGTCTAGTTTTTTTTGTTTTGAGCTAGATAATTTTTTCTCATCATCTTCTTCATCAAATTCTTCATCAAACTCCTCTTCAATCTCCTCTTCAATCTCCTCTTCTTCATTGTCATCATCGAAGTTTTTAAATAGCTCTTTTACTTTTCTTTCTCTATTAACTAATGGTTCTTTGTACTCTAAAATAAAGTCAATTAAATAAGGAACATAGCAAATTGCATCAAGAATAATATCTTCACCAGTCTCTATTTTTTTAGAGATTTCAATCTCCTCGTCTTTTGTTAAAAGTGGAATTTGTCCCATTTCTCTAAGGTACATTCTTACGGGTGAATCAGATCTTGACCACTCCATAAGCTCTTTATTCTTTAGTAAATCGAACTCATCATCTTCTGCTTCAATTAGCTTTTCTCTTTGTTCTCTTCTTTTTTTTGCCTCTTCATCGTTTAGAAGTTTTGCTTGTTCTTGAGAACTTATAACTGTTACGTTATATAATTGAACAAGAGCTAGAATTTTTTTAATTGTTGTTCCAGTTGGTGCTTTTGGAAAAATCTTGATAATTTTTTCATAAGTTAAAACAGAATCTTTATACTCTTTTATAAGTTGTTCTATCGTTTTATTAATATCTTTTGTACTCATTTTTTATGAATTCCTCCATTTTAAATAGGGGTATATTATACCCAAATATAATAAATAAGCGGTTAAAAAGTTTTATTTAAACTAAGTTTACTAAAAAATAGAGTAAAATCTTTGCTTAATTATTGTCTAAAAAATATTTAAGGAAAAAATATGAGTAAAATTACAGGTAAAGTTTGGAATTTTGGAGCAAATATTGATACAGATGTTATTATTGCTGCAAGATATTTAAATAGTTCAGATCCAGACCACTTAGCAAAATATGTTATGGAAGATGCAGATCCAGATTTTCCAAAAAAATTAAAAAAAGGTGATGTTATTGTTGCTGGAGAGAATTTTGGATGTGGAAGCAGTAGAGAACATGCTCCAATAGCTCTAAAAGCTGCTGGAGTTGCAGCTGTTGTGGCTCCTTCATTTGCTAGAATTTTTTATAGAAATGCTTTTAATATGGGATTACCAATATTTGAAC
>CAYQFC010000277.1:0-1740 GCA_964416585.1 uncultured Aliarcobacter sp. | reverse complement strand
CCTCCAGTTTTTGAGATGTTTTCTCAAAAGATGATGAGCTATTCAGATACTTATTTACCAAATACAAATAGAGTTTTGCAGATTAGTTATACTTATGAAAATTTGGATAAAGATTTGGAAAATTTAAAAAATCTTATAAATGAAAACAAAAATATAATAAATTCAAATGCCTATATCATCTTTAGTGATGGCTATGTTGGGGATTTTATTTTTAAAAATATTAAATCATATAAACCTAGCTTAGAAGAGATAGAACAAAGAATTGAAAAAGGGAAAGAACTTTTTGATAGCTTTGATAAAAATGTCAAATATTTCATACAAAATAGAGATGATAAAACATTTTTCTTACTTGAATATAGCCCAATATTTGACGATGCAAAGATAATTTATAGTATTAGTTTTGATGAAACCAAGCTTCAAAAAGATATTTTTTTATTAAATATTATTATATTTTTTATAGTTATTATAGGTTTAATCACTATTTATATTATCTATAAAATACGATTAAAAGAGTTTATATTAAGTTACAAAGATAAATTTATAGAGCACTCAATCCACGAAATAAAAACTCCACTTGCTATTTTAAACTTAAATCTACAACTAAAAAATGAGGAGTTTGGAGAGGATAAGTACTCAAAAAAGATGGAAGGAGCTATAAAAACCTTGAAAAACTCATATGAAGATATGACTTTTTTACATACAAAATCAAAGATTAAATACAAGATAGAAAAATTTAATTTAGAAGAGTTTTTAAAAGATAGAGTAAAATATTTTGAACTTATAGCAAAAACACAAAATAGAGAGCTAAAACTAGAAGTTGCTAATAATGTTTTTGTAAATATTAGCAAAATTGAGTTAGAACGGCTGGTAGATAACAACATCTCGAATGCTATAAAATATTCATCTGTCGCTTCAACTATAAAAATTATTTTAGAGGATTGTGTTTTAAAATTTATCTCAAATGGAGAAAAGATAAAAGATACAAATATTATTTTTAAAAGATATGTAAGAGAAAATATTAGTTTGGGTGGGCATGGAATTGGACTTAGTATTGTAAAAGATATTTGCGATAAGTATAAAATCAAAATAGATGTGACTTCGCAAGAAAATCACAATATTTTCTCATATAGACTGAATTGTCACACAAATATCACAAGTAAAGGGTAAAATCATTTTATGAAAAAAATATTTTTATTAGAAGATGATTTCTCTTTAAATGAGACAATCAAAGAGATGTTAAACAAAAGCGGTTTTGTTGTAGATAGTTTTTATAGTGGTGAAAAGGCATTTGAGAATATTTTAGGAGATTATGCTTTGTATATTCTTGATATAAATGTCCCAAATATAGATGGAATTACGATATTAGAGAAAATTAAAAGTATAAACCAAAACTCAAAAGTGATAATCATAAGTGCAAATATAGATATAAATCAAATAACTTTAGCTTATGAAAAAGATTGTGATGACTATATTAAAAAACCTTTTGATATAGAGGAGTTTAGACTAAAAATTGGAAGATTGACAAAGCACTTTGAAGTTGAAAATCTAGCTTCAAACTTCTCTTTTAACTTAAGAACAAAAATTTTATATGAAAATGATAAAGAGATTTATCTTACAAAATCTGAAAAAAATCTTCTATTTTTACTACTTAGTAATAGAGCAGAAAAAATCACTCACCACCAAATAGAGGAGTTTGTATATAGTGGAGTTGCTAGAACTTCTACAGCTATTCGAACTTTG
>CAYQFC010000276.1:0-1743 GCA_964416585.1 uncultured Aliarcobacter sp. | reverse complement strand
ATACACCAAAACTCTTTAATAAGTGAGCTAAGCAATCTAAATACAAGTGAAATATACTGTTTTTCAAATGCATCATTTACAGAAGATTCTATAGTTTTATCTGTTGATTTTATAAAGCTTCAAGAAAAATTTTTAGAAAATAATATTCTTGTAAAAGAGCTTATGAACTCTCTTCTAAGTAAAACTCATCAACTACAATGCTTAGTAAATAGGGAGCTTGTTTTTGATGCGACAGCAAAAGTTGCTTATATGTTGGCAAATGATTTAAAAATATTTAATAGTATAAAAAGGCAAGAGGTAAGCTTTATGCTTCATATTCAGCCTGAAACCCTATCAAGAGTTTTAAAAAAATTGTCAAGAGATGAAATCATTGAAGTTGAAAGTCAGCAAGTTATAATAAAAGATAAATTTGCATTAGATTCAATATTTAGGGGAGTTGGAGTATGAAAACAAGCAATATAAGTACAAAAATAAAAATTCTAGGTATTTTGTTTACACTTTTAATGGCTAGTATTGTAGCAGCTACAATTTACCTAAATAATAAAAATGAAAAAGATGCCATGATAATAAATATTGCTGGGAAACAGCGAATGTTAAGCCAAAATATATCAAAAAATATATTCTATTTATATCTTAATAAAACGGCTTCAAAAGATGAATTAAATTCAAGCATTGAAGAGTTTATCTATAATCTTGAGAGTTTAAAAGGTGGAAATAATCTAACAAAACTAAAAGAAAGTCCAAATATTCAAATTGATAAACAACTTCTTAAAGTTGAACATTTATGGTCAAATTTTTACAAAAATATACAAAACTTTAAAGCTCTTTTAGAAAATGGCACAAAAAATGATGAATTAAAACTTATAGTTGATGGAGTCTATAACACAAATACAAACCTACTTTACGAAATTGATGCTCTTGTAAGCCTTCATACAATAAATAGTGAACAAAAAATTAGTTTTTTAAAAAATACTCAATATTTCTTTGCAATTTTAATTGTTTTATTAATTTTATATAGTTTTTTAGAGTTAAAAACCATGGAAAAAAATGCTTTAAGATTTATTGAAGAGTCTAAAAAGATTATGGAACAAGATTTTGAAGAGCCTTTAAAACCTTTAAAAATAGAAGCTGAAGGTGAACTAATAGAAGCTTCTAATATGTTTAATAATTTCTTAAATAAAATAAATAGTGCAATAGTTGATTCAAATAGTGCTTTAGAGCAATCAAAAAATGCTTCACTTAAACTAGAAGAGATTACTTCTGAATTTGACAATATAATAAATGAACTTGAAAATTCAAAAGATGTATCAAAACAACTAAATAGAAGTGAAGATATTGCAATTCAGAGTCAAGAACAGCTTTTACACTCAAGTAAAAGACTACAAGAACTTAAAAATGAACTTGAAAGAATAGTTCTCTCTTGCGAAAAAAAATAGATAAATCTTTAATTTAATAAATAAATATAAACTTAAAAACTTAAACTGTTTGACAAGAGTCAAACAGTTTTCATAACCTATCTTGCTATTATAACAATGCTTATAAATTTATTTCAAAAAGGAGTAGGAATGTCACTTTCAAGAAGAGATTTTCTAAAAAGCTCAGCAGCAGCAAGTGCAGCAGCAGCTATTGGTATGAGTGTACCAGCAGAGCTAAATGCACAAGCCACTGCAGCTGAGAGTGGTTGGAGATGGGATAAAGCAGCTTGTAGATTTTGTGGAACAGGTTGTGGAATTATGCTTGCAA
>CAYQFC010000275.1:0-1760 GCA_964416585.1 uncultured Aliarcobacter sp. | reverse complement strand
ATTTTTACCATATCACTTTTTATATCACCTGTATATAAAACCAAAATATCCAAATCACCTTCATTTATGTGTCCAGCATTTTGGCTTAAATCCATAAGCCTTTTTGCTATAGCATCTCCTGTATCAATTAAAATAATATCTTCACCCATAATATCTTTGATTGTCTGCTTAACCAAAGGATAGTGAGTGCAACCTAAAACTATTGTATCAACTCTATTATGAAGCATAGGTTTTAACCAGTTTTCCAACATAGAGTAAGTTTGAAGAGCTTTTGTTTCGCCTTTTTCAATTTGCTGTACTAAACCTACACAAGCTTGTTCAAAAAGTTTTACATCGTGTTCTTTTGTAAGTTCATCAACTAAAATTCTATATTTTTCACCATTTAAAGTAGAAGCTGTAGCTAAAATACCTATGTTTCCAGTTTTTGTTTTATTTATTGCTGGTTTTATACCTGGTTCTATTCCTATTATTATTAAATTAGGAAAATTTTGTCTTAAGTGTTTTATAATTATTGAAGTTGCTGTATTACAAGCAACTACAAGAGCATCTATACTGTATTTTTCTAGTAAATATCTTGTTATTTTATCGCATCTTGCAAATATCTCCTCTTTGCTTTTATCTCCATATGGAGCATATAAAGTATCAGCAACATAGAATATATCTGCACCTTTTAAGGTTTTTGCTATTGCATTTAATACAGTTAAACCGCCAAGACCAGAATCAAAAAGTCCTACTTTCAAATATTTCCTTATTGAAATTTTGGCAAAATTATAGCCAAAAGAACATAACTAAAATGTTAAGCAAATTAATTTAAAAAAGGAGAACTTTTGTTTTATTATGAACACCCATATAAACCTATTTTATTTGAAGATACAAAAAAAATTATTATAGGAACTCTACCTCCGCCTAGATTTTTTTTGAAAGATTTAAAAGAAGAAGATGTTGATTTTCCTTATGGTTCAAAAGATAATCTTCTTTGGAGAATATTAAATAAAATATTTCTTTTAGATTTAGAGTTTAAAAATACAAAAAATGCCATAGAACAAAGATTTAGTTTTTTAGAAAAAAATCAAATAGGAGTTTGTGATATTGTTCAATCATGCAAAAAAGAGCGATTAGACTCAAGTGATAGCTCTATGAACGATATTGTTTTAAGAGATATTCTAAACTATTTAAAAGTTTATAAAAACATAAATACAATTTTATTTACAGGAAAAAACTCAAAAAACTCTCCAGAATATTTTTTTAGACAAATTTTAAAAAAGAGAAAAATCAATTTTGAAAAAATTGAAAATAATTTTTTAAGAGTTCATAAATTTATTTTTGAAAATAGAGTTATCTTTACAATATCTCTAATATCTCCTTCAAATGCAGCAAATAAATCTATTGGAGCAAATATATTATTTAAAAATCAAAAAATAAAAAATAGTAATTTTAATACATTTGATTTTAGAGTTTTAGAGTATGAAAAGGCTTTATCATTTGAAAACTTAATTTTTAATTGAACTAAAGTAAAAGGCGATTTAAGTTTTCAAAATGATTATTGTAGTTTTTGTAAGTTTATATTTATAAGAAAGATTTTTATAAACTTAAGGAATATCCTTAAGTTTTATTTTTTATCAAACAACACCTTGCTCAAGCATAGCATCAGCTACTCTTCTAAATCCAGCAATATTTGCTCCTAAAACAAAGTTTGTTGGCTCTCCAAACTCTTCAGCTGTTTTGCTTACTCTTTGGAAAATTCCATACATAATTTGCTC
>CAYQFC010000274.1:0-1763 GCA_964416585.1 uncultured Aliarcobacter sp. | reverse complement strand
GTAATTTGGCTATTTTACAATTTAGTTTACATTTGGAAATTAATTAATATCTATATTTAAATTTAAATAATTCTTCATCCTTGATTTTTAAAATATCTTGAATATCTTCAATACAATCAAGCCCTCTTAAAACATCAATAAATTTTTCTAAACTTATTTTCCCGCTAATCTCAAACTCTTGATAACTTCTAAAACTCATTCCTATATGTTGTGCAAACTCTTTTTGAGTACCGTATGTTTCTATATTTTGTTTTCTTTTTCTTTTTGCTCTAGAAGCGAACTCTTTGATTATCTCTTGAGTTGTTGATAAACTAAAATCTATATCTCTCACTTTTTTATTTCCTTACTAAAGTTTTCATCTACTATTTTTGTTTCATTTAAAATATGATTTGCTAAATTTTTAGGTATATCATAATTTATAAATTCTTGAACTAATTTTTTATGCTTTATATCTATCATTTTTTCTATATTTTCTTTTAAAAATGACTCTTTAATATTGTATGGTTCAAAAGCATTTTTCAAATCTTCAAATAAAGCTCTATTTAAAACTTTATTTCCAAGCAGCATTTGATGGTATCCATTGCTTGTATATGTCAAATCATAAGCAGGTGCAAAACTCCATTTCCCTTGGCTATTCATTAAAAACGAAAAGTTTTTTGAATGATCATCTTTGTTTCCAAAAATTGCATTAAATAAGATTACTTTTACAATCTCTTCTTTATCTTTTTGTGATAAATTAAGCTTTAAAGATATTCTAAACATATCAATAAAATCATTATATGTTTCAGCTGGATTATAATGCATCATGCCAGATAAAGAGTGAATATGAAATCTTTCATTATCTTTCAAATCAAATCTATAAGTTAAAAAATGGGTTCGTCCTTCTTGTTCTAGCAACTCACAAGGACTTATATTAACACCAGACTCTTTTGCAAATAAGTAATACAAATACTCCAATTTTGTAGCAATAGAAGCATCTTTGTATTTATTTGACAAAGTTGGATACATTGATATATCTTGGTCATCATATTTTATAATAACAGGATAGTAATCTTTTGGAAAATCTCCTTGTTTTCTAGTTAAACTTATTGTCTTGTCTTTAGGATTAAATCCAACAATTGCTTTTGATCTAGCACCTCCACCAGCAGAGTTTGAAACTGCAATAAGTGTTTTAAGAGTAAGTATAGAGTTATTTTCTTTTTCATTTTCTTGATTTAAAATTTTTTTAGACTCTTCATAAACTTTTGATATATTTAAAACTTCTTTATACTCTTCTGCTTCTAAAGAAGGATGAAATTCTAAAGCACCTAAAGTATGAGTTCCTAAAAATTGTAATCTTTCAAAAATAGTGGGTTTTCTTTTTAGATATTGAAACATAAAACGATCTAAATAATTCATACCATAACTTCCAGGTAAACAATCACTTATCAAGCCTGGGAGTCCATATTGAAAATCAATATGGGAAAAATTATACACTTGTCTATTTTTTATAGGCATTTTAATTGGTGAGAAATCAAGATTGTTTGAATCTAAATATTTAAACTTTATTACACCTTTATACTCTACTAACTGTGCTATATCTTTTTTCCAAGCTTTTATAGTAATCATTTAAACCCTTTTATACATTTAGAATGTATATTCTATCATATTTTTATGAAAATATACATTATTAGAGTATGTTTATATTTAATTGCATTATACTACACAAATATAGTATCTGTTAAATCTTAAATACTTTTTTGTGCATATTCAATATAGAATTT
>CAYQFC010000273.1:0-1764 GCA_964416585.1 uncultured Aliarcobacter sp. | reverse complement strand
ATAATTTTAATCCACTAATAAGTGCTGAATTTGCAATAAATTTAGCAAAAAATAAAAAAAATAAGATTTTATATTTAAATCAACATTTAGATGAATATGAAAAGACAAAAGAGAATAAGTTAATTATTGAAGAGATTAAAAGAGCTATTTTAGAAAATGATATTTTGATTTATGGTCAAAAAATAGTAAACAATCATACAAAAGAGGAGAAATATGAAACTTTAATGAGACTAAGAAAACAAAATGGAGAAATTTTATCACCATATTTCTTCCTTGAAGCTTCAAAAAAAGCAAATTTATATCTTGATTTAACAAAAATATTAGTGAAGAAAGCTTGTTCATTTTTTCAAAATAAAAACATTAAATTTAACATAAATCTTACAATAGAAGATATAAAAGATAGTGAAACTATAGATTTTATTTTTCAAACTATTATATCGACAAATACAGCTTCTAGAGTTACTTTCGAAATTGTCGAAAGTGAAGCTATTGATGATTTTAAGCTTATTTTTGAATTTATACAAAAAGCAAAAAACCTAAAAGCAAGAATTGCAATAGATGATTTTGGAACTGGTTACTCAAACTTTGAGTATATTATAAAACTTGATATTGATATTTTAAAAATAGATGGTAGCTTAATAAAAGAGATAGCAACAAATAAAAATATTGAACTAGCTGTAAAAACTATAAATGATTTTGCAAAAGCTTTAAATATAAAAACCGTTGCTGAGTTTGTCCATAATAAAGATGTATATGAAAAAGTTTGCGAATTAGGAATAGATTTATCGCAAGGTTTTTATATTCACGAACCTGAGTTTTTGATTTAAATTTTAAAGGAGAAAAAAGTCTTTTTACACATGTCATCAAAGAATAGAATTATATTAATTATGATTCTTGCACAAATTGGTTTTTTAATTATTAGTTCATTTGCTATTTTAAGCGAAGATAGGAGTTTGGCAATAATTTTGGTAAATATTGTTTTTGCAACTATTTTAGCTCTTGTCTCATATCTCTCAATGAAAAGAATTGTTGGTGGAATTGATAGATTAAAAAAATACATAGAAGATTTAATGGATTTTGTATTTTATAAAACAAATCATTTAAAATTAGCAGAATACCCAAAAAATGATGATATTGGTTTAATTTTAAAAGAATTAAATGATTATGTTTTAACTTATGAAAAAATAAGAAAAGATGATATGCTTATTTTAGGAGAGATTGTAATTGCTCTTGATAAAGTTTCTCAAGGTATTTATACATCTAAAATTATTGCAAATACAACAAATCCAATGATTTATACACTAAAAAATATTGTAAATAATATGCTAGAGAAAGCAAATAAAAATATGGAAGATTTAGTTGAGATTGTGGAGCTTTTTGCAAAAAATGATTATACAAAACAGATGGATATAAATCCAAAACTTAAAGGTAAAATGCTTTTAACTATGCAAAGGCTAAATAGTTTGGGTTCTGAGTTAAATAGTAGTGCAAAACAAAATCTTGAAAATGGATATACTCTTGAGAAATCATCAAAAAATATGAATAAAAGTGTTGATATTCTTGCGCAAAAAGCAAATGAACAAGCAGCATCGCTTGAACAAACTGCAGCTGCTCTTGAAGAGATTACAGGAATTACAAAAAACAACACTCAAAATGCTTCAAAAATGGCAAACTTGAGTAAAGATGTTAAAAATAGTGTAGTTCAAGGAGAAGAATTTGCAAATAAAACAGCTCTTGCTATGGATGAGATAAATATAAAAGTAA
>CAYQFC010000272.1:0-1765 GCA_964416585.1 uncultured Aliarcobacter sp. | reverse complement strand
CAACACCAGCTTTTACACACATATTATAGTGAGCCTTTACAAACTCATCACTAAAATAAAAATTATTTACTAATCCACCATCTCTAATTGTGCAATCAAAAACTTTTAAATCTTCTCTAACACTTAAAATTGTCCCTTTTTTCTCTAGCATATCTCTTTCCTTAATTATTTATGAAAATATGTTAGCAAAATATAACAAAAAAAAATATAAATAATTTAAATTTGTTTAATCTTTAAAATATCTTCTAAATTAATATATTCGTAAATACAAAAATCACTATTTTTTTCATTTATTGTATGAATTGCCATTCTATCGGCCAACTCATTTCCAATAACTCCGCTATGACCTTTTACATGATTTAAAATAATATTATTTTTTAGCTCTTCGTAAAGGTTGTGAGTTTTTATAATTAACTCAAGATTTTTAATCTCTCCACCTTTTTTACTCCAACTGTTTTTTTTCCAAGAGTATGCCCAAGTGCTTATGCAGTCTATTGAGTATTTTGAATCTGTAAATATCTCTATTTTATTTTTTAAATTACTCTGTTTTGCAATTATAAGTGCTTGATACAGAGCATTTAATTCTGCTATATTATTTGTTCCGTTTTCTAAATAATTACCATAAATTAAAATAGTTTTGTTGTTTGAAGAAAAAATAGCAAGTCCACTTCCAGCAGGGCCTGGATTTTTACTACAAGCTCCATCACAATATATATGTAAAAATTCTTCACTTTTATTTTGGTTATTTTCTGGTTTATAAGCTTTTGCATTAATATTATTATAATCCAAAACCATATGATAATTAAGTACGATTTTATTGGAAATATCAATATCTTCAACTCCTTTAAGAAGCATAAGAAGGTTTTTGTTATTTTTTGTAACATCTTTTTGTAAAGCTATACTTTTCCAACTATTTTTTTCATTTTCATTTATCTCTAAAATATTAAATTGACTTTGTGTTAAAGTTCCCTTGTCTTCGATGAGTTCCAAAAATTCTTGATCTAATTTCATAATAATTATCTTTATATATTCTATTTTCTTTCTATTTTACTCAAAAAACTTAAATTTTTGGCTTTTGAAAAAAAATATAATTTGAATATAATGCAATAAAAATAAACCTAGGAATACTAATGCTTTCAAAACTATCAATCAAACAAAAATTGATTTTAATTATGCTTATACCACTAATCGTGGTTATTTTACTTGCTGCAAAGCTATCTTTAGATTCATATATGAGTTCAAAAAATCTTAAATCTTTGGATAATGTTGTTATTTTATCTACAAAAGTTGGAGCTTTGGTTCATGAAACTCAAAAAGAGCGTGGAATGACAGCTGGATTCATTGGAAGTAAGGGTGAAAAATTTAAAACAGAACTTCCAAATCAAAGAAATTTAGTAAATGATAGATTAAAAGATTTAAATGAGTTTTTATCAACTTTTAATAAATCTGAATATAGAAGTGATTTTGTATCAAATCTTGAGAATAGCTTAAAAAATCTTGAAAAACTTGATGAAGTAAGAAGAAATGTAGATAGCTTTTCTATAAAAGCCCCTGTTGCTATTGAGTATTATACTACTACAAACTCTTATTTACTAAATATTTTAAGCTTTGTTGTGAAGATTTCAAATAGTGCAAATATCTCAAAAGAGTTAATTTCATATATGAGTATTCTTTTAGCAAAAGAGCAAACAGGAATTGAAAGAGCAGTAGGAACAAACACTTTTGCTCAAAATAGATTTACAGAAGGCTTAAAAGCTAAATTTTA
>CAYQFC010000271.1:0-1772 GCA_964416585.1 uncultured Aliarcobacter sp. | reverse complement strand
GTGAAGTTTCACAACTTTTAAATAAAGAAGGAGTGGAAGTTTTACCTTTGATATTTTTAGATGATGAACTACTATTTAAAAAAGATTATCCAAGTGTTCCTGAATTAAGTAATAAAATGGGCTTGGGCTCTTTTGTAGTAAAGTTTTAATATGAAAAATTTAATTAAAAAAATACCACAATTTCTTTTCTTTACTGGAAAAGGAGGTGTTGGTAAAACTTCAATGTCTTGTGCGATTAGTGTAGCACTTGCAAAAGAGGGTAAAAAAGTACTTCTTATTTCAACAGATCCTGCTTCAAATTTAGATGAAGTTTTAGATACAAAATTAAATTCTACTCCAACTAAAATAAATGGTTTAGAAAATTTATATGCTATGAATATTAATCCAGTTATTGCAGCATATGAATATAAAGAAAAAATGGTAGCACCTTTTAGAGGAGTTTTACCACAAACTGCAATTGAGCAAATGGAAGAACAATTAAGTGGAGCTTGTACAGTTGAAATAGCTGGTTTTAATGAGTTCTCAAAATATGTAGGTGATATTAATATCTCAAAACAATATGATCATATAGTTTTAGATACTGCTCCAACAGGACATACACTAAGACTTTTAAAACTTCCTAGTGCTTGGAATACATTTATTGAAGATAATGATACAGGAACTTCTTGTTTAGGAGCAGTTTCAGGACTCAGTGAAAATAAAAAACTATATGAAAATGTAGTTGATAATTTAAAAAACAAAGATAAAACTCTTTTGATTTTAGTTTCACGTGCTGAAAAACTTTCATTACTTGAAGCATCAAGAGCTTCAAAAGAGTTAGCAACTCAAGGAATAGAAAATCAACATTTAATTGTAAATGGATTGTTTAAATCAGATGATGAAGATGAAATTGCTAAAAGCTTTGAAAATATTTCAAAAATAGCTTTAGAAAATGTGGATGAAACTATTAGCTCATTGTCTAAAACTATTATTGGCTTCTACCCAAATGGTGCTGTTGGAATTGAATCTTTAGAAAATATAATTACAGGTTCAAAACCAAAACTTGTAGAAAATGTTGAAGCTAAACTTAAAAGTTTGAAAAATGATATATTAAAAGATACTTATTCTTGGGATAGTTTAATAGATGATTTTGAAAAAGATAAAAATGGACTTATTATGACAATGGGTAAAGGAGGAGTTGGAAAAACAACAATAGCTTCAAATATAGCTATGGCTTTAGCTAAAAGAGGTCATAAAGTAATTCTTTCAACAACAGACCCAGCTTCACATTTAGAATATGTTTCAAAAGCAAATGAAAATTTAACCATTGAAAAAATAGATCCAAAAATAGAGACTCAAAAACATGTAAATGAAGTTATTGCACAAAATGAAGGAAAAATATCGTTTGAAGATATGGAACTTTTAAAAGAGGAATTAACAACTCCTTGTATAGAAGAAATTGCTGTATTTAAAGCTTTTGCAAAAACTGTAGAAAAAGCAAAAGATAGTTATGTAGTTCTTGATACTGCTCCAACAGGACATACTTTACTTTTACTTGATGCTTCACAAGCTTATCATAAAGAGATTTTAAAAAATCAAACAAATGCAATGGAAAAAGAGTTGTTAGAACTTCTACCAAGAATAAAAGATGGAAAATATACTAAAATCTTACTTGTAACCCTTCCTGAAGCAACTCCAACTCATGAAGCAAAAGATTTACAAGAAGATTTAAAAAGAGCAGGAATAAAACCTTACGCTTGGATAATTAATAGAAGCTTTGCTTTGACAAATAG
>CAYQFC010000270.1:0-1784 GCA_964416585.1 uncultured Aliarcobacter sp. | reverse complement strand
ATTTTTTTATCTTTCATTAAAAGCAAAACAGCTTCAATTGTAAGATTATCTCTTAATTTAAAAAGATATTTTATACTTCCATCGCTACTTTGCTCTTTTTTAACTATTTGCAAGACATCAATTGGATAGTTTGTCTTTAAATCTTCTATTAAATCTTTTGGAAGGTTTTTCATCTCATCATAGTTTTGTGCATATTTTTTATACAACCAGTTATATACTTGCTTTGCACGAAATGATGGTTTTAATCTCTCTTTTAACTCTTCAAGTGTGTAATCATAAATTGAACTTTCATCAAATTTTGCCAATTTCTTCCTCTTTTATTTTTATTATATTTTTCTCTTCTAAATATTTAATTAATTTTTCCATAGCACTTTTATGATTTTTTACAAAATCTTCGTGTGCATTTTCATCCGTATAGTTTGTAACTACAAAAATCCCAAATGCAGGAATTTCAAACTCTTTTGCCACACTTAAAACTGAAAAAAACTCCATATTTTCTAGCTCTAAATTGTAAGCCAAAAACTCTTTTGAAAGCTCTTTATTTGTACTTATATAGTTTGAACTATTTACAACAGTTTTGCTTTTTGTAAAATTTGTACCAATTTCAATTATATTATCAATTGGAGTATAAGCAAAGTTTTGTAAAAAACTTAGCTCTATATTACTTGCACTTTTTGATTCAACAATATCAAAAATATTGTGTTTTCCATAGCTTCCAGCACTTCCAATAAACAAAATATATTCAGGTCTATTAAAAAGACAAATTTTTGTAAGATTTATTGAGCTTTCTATTAAACCAACACCAATTGGTGTTGCAAAATTAAAACTCTCATTTCTTCCAGCACTTACAATCACTTGCAATCCAATATAAAATTTGTATTAATTTTAATAGTTTGCTCATCATTTAAAGGTGCAATATCGCTATTTGAAGAGGATACACTATCAAGCATAGGCGAACTTAGCATTTTTGCTCTTGGAGTTGCATAAGAGAAATCTTCTTGAATATTTACATTTTTAACTTCACATTTTTTTGTGATTTTGCTTGAAAGCTCTTTTGCATAATCTTCTATCCAAATGAGAGTTTCAAGTCTTAATTCATCTGTAACTTTAGTTTGTAATTTATTACTTATTTCCCAAGATAAATTTGAGATATTTAACTTTAAATCATCTGATTTTATACTATCTTTAAGGCTCATTAAATCAGCTAAAAAACTATTTATAGCTTTTGCATCTTGCGATTTTGCACTAAATCTTAAATCTCCACTATAACCTTTAAAAATAGATTTATTATTTGCATAATCATATCTTGGGCTCAAATTATAATTTGTATTTTCTAATGTAATATTTTTTGTATTCTTTAAAAAACTATTAAATTTCTCTATTTCAATATTTACAGATTTTTCATCTTTTTTAAGAATACTTATATTTACATTCGTAGCTAAAGTATCAGAAGCTACAATCTTTCCAAAAGATTTACTAAAATTTAGTTCATAAGAAAATGCAAAAACTCCTAAAAATAGGGTAGTTGCTACAATTTTTTTCATTTTATATCCTTACATTTATTCCATTGTTTTGAAGATATTTCTTTAGCTCCATGATATCTACCTCTTTAAAGTGAAATATTGAGGCAGCAAGTGCAGCATCGGCACCAGATAGAAAAGCATCTTTAAAGTGTTGCATATTTCCAGCTCCACCACTTGCAATTACAGGAATATTTACAATTTTTGAGATCTCTTTTGTAATTTCCAAATCAAAACCACTCTTAACTCCATCTGTATCCATAG
>CAYQFC010000269.1:0-1826 GCA_964416585.1 uncultured Aliarcobacter sp. | reverse complement strand
ATTACAGAACGACCAGAGAAATCAACCCTTTTTCCAAGTAAGTTTTGTCTAAATCTTCCTTGTTTTCCTTTAATAATCTCACTTAAAGATTTAAGAGGTCTTTTATTTGCACCTTTTACTGCATTTGCTGTTTTACCATTATCAAATAGAGCATCAACAGCTTCCTGAAGCATTCTTTTTTCATTTCTAATAATAATTTCTGGAGCATCAAGTTCTGTTAATCTTTTTAATCTGTTATTTCTATTTATAACTCTTCTATAAAGGTCATTTACGTCTGAAACAGCAAATTTTCCACCATCAAGTGAAACAAGTGGTCTTAAATCAGGTGGAAGAACTGGAAGTTGAGTTAGCATCATCCACTCAGGTCTATTTCCACTATTAATAAAATTCTCAACAATTTTTAATCTTTTAATTATTGTTTTTCGTTTTGCTTCACTTTTAGTTGATTGCATCTCATCTTTTAAAAGAGTTAAAAGTTCAAATAAGTTTAATCCAGCTAATAAATCTCTTACAATCTCTCCACCCATTTTAGCTTCAAAACCAGTATGTTCAAATAAATCTGCAACAGTTCTATATTGCTCTTCATTTAAAATATCATATTTTTCGATTTTTTTAGTTCTTTCCCCATCATAATAAGCCTCTCCAGCCACACTTACGATATATGCTTCATAATACAGTACTCTTTCAAGATCTTTTAACTTAACACCTAAAAGTGTTCCTATTCTTGAAGGTAAAGATGAAACCATCCAAATATGAGCAACAGGAGAAACAAGCTCTATATGCCCCATTCTGTGTCGTCTAACTTTACTTGAAGTAACTTCAACTCCACATTTTTCACAAACAACACCTTTATATCTCATCTTTTTGTATTTACCACAAAGACACTCATAGTCTTTTACAGGACCAAATATTTTTGCACAAAAAAGTCCATCTCTTTCTGGTTTTAATGTTCTATAGTTGATTGTTTCAGGTTTTTTAACCTCTCCACAAGACCAAGAAAGAATTTTTTCTGGACTTGCTAATTTCAATTGAAATGCAGAAAAATCTTGTGGTCTTTCTAGCTCTTTAATCTCTATAGGCGATAATATAGTTTCGTTATTACTCATCGTTTTCTACCTCTTTAAAAATCTCTACATCTAAAGCTAAAGCTTTTAACTCTTTTGTTAAAACAAAGAATGTTTCTGGAACACCTGAATTTGGAACATTTTCTCCATTTGCAATTGCTCTATAAGCTCTTGTTCTTCCTTCAACATCATCAGATTTTGTTGTAAGCATCTCTTTTAGTACAGCAGTAGCACCATAAGCTTCCAATGCCCAAACCTCCATCTCTCCAAATCTTTGCCCACCAAATAGAGCTTTTCCACCAACAGGTTGTTGAGTTACAAGCGAGTATGGTCCTGTACTTCTTGCGTGAACTTTTTCATCAACTAAGTGGTGAAGTTTTAGCATATACATATAACCAACATTTACTCTTTCTTTCATTTTTTCACCTGTTTTACCGTCAAATAAAACAGATTTTCCATCGCTATCCATTTTTGCTAATTCAAAAAGTTTTACAAACTCTTCAGCTTTAACACCATCAAAAATTTGAGTAGCAAATTTAACACCCTTTGCCCAATCTTGTGCATATTTAATTAGCTCTTCGTCATCAAGTTTTGTTAAAAACTCTTTTGCATTCATAAGTTTTGCAACTCCAGCAACTTCAATCATTTTTGCTCTTAATTCAGCAACAAAATCTGCTCTTTTTGCTTTAAATATATGTTGAATTTGCTTTCCTAGTCTTCTTCCAGCAAGTCCTAAGTGAACTTCAAGAATTTGACCAATAT
>CAYQFC010000268.1:0-1837 GCA_964416585.1 uncultured Aliarcobacter sp. | reverse complement strand
ATAAAAGCATAGCCTAAATACTCATTTTCTAATTTTTCAATGTCAACAAGCTCTTCAAGTGGCTCATCATTTTCATTGAAAACTATTTTTGCTTTTGTTTTATCACTATTAATACTATCTAAAATACAAGATTGATTATTTGATAAAAGTAAAATACAAGGAAGTTGTAAGTTTAAAAAATTTTTTATATCTTTTTTTACCAAAGTTGATTTAAGTCCAGCTCTTAAGGCAACTCTTGAAAAAAGAGATTTCTTTTTATCTTTTGAAAAAAGTAAGTTTTCACTTAAGTTATTCTCTAGTGGCAAACCTGCCACTAAAGATTCAGCTGTATAAGGCTTGTGAAATAGCTTTGTAAACAGAACTAAACTTTTTAATAAACTATCATCTAAATAACTATTTCTCAATCCATTCTCCAGATATTATTTTTTTACTAAAACAGCTTCGATTCTTCTATTTTGTGCTTGACCTTCTGCTGTATTATTATCTGCAATAGGCTCATCATAACCTTTTCCAACAGTTTGAATTCTTGAAGATTCAACACCATTTTGAACTAAAAGCGTTTTAATTGCATCTGCTCTTTTTTGAGATAGATTTATATTATAAGCTGCACTTGTTTTTTTATCGTGACTTGCATGTCCTGTAATCACCGTATCAAACTCTTTATTATCATTTAAATATTTTGCAAAAGCCACAACTTTTTGGTTTGAACTATCAACAACTTTATCTGAAGCATTTTCAAATAAAACCTCTAAATTTATAGTTTTTGGGCAACCATTTTCATCTACACTATAACCTTTTGGAGTATTAGGACATTTATCTGACTCATTTATAACTCCATCTTGATCATCATCTTTTATTTCAGTTTTCTTTGCAAGTTCTGAACTTTTTTGAACATATAAAGCAGTTGCTACAACATCATTTAGATTTTTATCACCATAATTTGTCTCTAAATAATATCTATCATAATCAACTCTTGATTGAGCTACAAGAATTTTCTCATCAACACCTTTGCTCACTAGCTCTTTTTTGATATTTTGTGCATATTCAAGACCTTTATTAAAGCTCTCATTTTTATCTTTTGCACTTTGTGTATTTCCTATTAGAGTTACAATTGCATTTGTACCATTATATTTTTTAAGTTCGTTTGCAATAGTGTCAAGGTTTTTTTCACTTTTATTCATATTAATAAAAGGAAATCTTTTAATCATAGCAAAATCACCATACATTAATTTATTATCTAAATCTGTTGATTTCACATTTTTATTAGCAGCTGCATTAAACTCATAGTCATAAAGTCCAAGTTTTGGATCTTTTTTAGGACTATTTTCTGTATACTGAAGAGCTGTTTCTATATAATCACTATCTTTTGCTACAAATTTATTTTTGCTTCCTGCAATTTCACAACCATTCACATCAACAACTGCTCCAAAAACTGTATCTGGACATTTGTCTTTACTATCAGGAATTCCATCAAAATCGCTATCTTTTTGGTTTTTTACACAACCATAAGGAGTTATATTATCACCTTTTTGTGAATTATCACAAATATCTAAACTATCTACTATTCCATCATTATCTGCATCAAATTTAACTGGCAATTCATCTTCAACTATATCAAGTGGTTTTACAGTTGGATTTATTAATTTACTATAATCTTTATCTTCAACAATAGAGCTAACCATCATTCCCATGGCATCTAAAATTCTATATTGAGCATAAAGTTTATCCATTTGAGCATTTACAATTTGGCTTTTTGAACTTACTAAATCGTTTTGAGCAGATAGTAAATCTAAAAGTGTTCTTCTTCCCATGTCATACTCTTCTTTATAAGCAGACA
>CAYQFC010000267.1:0-1841 GCA_964416585.1 uncultured Aliarcobacter sp. | reverse complement strand
TTGTAACTATTCATCCACTTTTAAATCATCAAAGAGTTTTAGATGGAAGCTTTGTACAAAGTGCAACTAGAGATGTTGATTTAAACTTTGAATTTGGAAGAAGCTCAACTCAAAATATTATTCCTAGTCGTACAACTACAATAAAAGCTTGCTCTTATGTTCTAGAAAAATTTAATTCAAATTTAATAAGCTCAAACTCTCTAAGAGTTCCAACAGATACAGTTGGAGCAATAAATGTAACACTTTTTACAAAAGAAGTTTCAAATAAAGATGAAATAGCAAATCTTTTTTTAAACTTTGAGAAAAATCAAAATTTCCCAATAGTTTTAAACAATTTTGAGCCTTTGGTTTCGAGTGATTTTAAAAAAGAGAAGTTTACAACTATAATTGACCATAGATTTTTAGAAGTTAAAAAAAATATGATAAAGCTTCTTTTGTGGTACGATAATGAGTGGGGATATGCATCGAAAGTTGTGCAGATTTTGAAATTTTGTAAGAATAAAGAGTAGAAGATTAATCTTCTATTCTTATCATTGCTGGTTTTTTAAGTACAACTCCAGAGCTTTCAAGTTCATTTATAGCTTTTAAAATATCTTTTTCTATACATGTATGAGTTGTAAGAAGTAGGTTTGCTTTTTGCTCTTTTTTTGCTTTTTGCATCATATTTTCTATTGAAATATCATTATCTCCAAATACTTTTGCAACTTTTGCCAAAGTTCCCGATTTATCAGCAACTTCAAGTCTTAAGTAGTATTTTGTTTTTATCTCATCTTTTGGCATTAAAGTTGGTTTTACTCCTACTTGTTTTTCAAAGCCTAACATTGGTGAGCCTTTTCCTCTTCGTGCAATATCAATAATATTTGCAATAACAGCACTTGCTGTTGCATCTCCACCAGCTCCTGCTCCATAATACATAGTTTCACCAACTTTATCACCAATTACTGAAACTCCATTCATAACACCATCAACTTTTGCTATCATTTTCTCTTCAGGAATTAAGACAGGATGAACTCTAAGCTCTATTTGATTATCAACTTTTTTTGCAATTCCTAAAAGCTTAATATTGTACTCAAACTCTTTTGCAAACTCTATATCAGTTTGTTTTATATTTTGGATACCTTCTATTAAAATATCTTCAGGTTTTACATCAATTCCATAGGCAATAGATCCAAGAATTAGAAGTTTATGAGCTGTATCAAATCCACCAACATCAAAAGTTGGATCAGCTTCAGCATAACCTAAATCTTGAGCCTCTTTTAAAATAATATCATAAGCAATGCCTTCATTTATCATCTTTGTAAGCATATAGTTGCAAGTTCCGTTCATAATTCCTTGAATAGATTTGATATTATTTGCACTTAATCCATCTCTTAAAGCATTTATTATTGGAATTCCACCAGCAACGGCTGCTTCAAACTCAAATGGTGTATCATTTGCTAGTTCTTGAAGTTCATATCTATGATATGCCAAAAGTGCTTTATTTGCAGTAACCACTGCTTTGCCTTTTTCCAAGGCTTTTTTTACAATCTCATAGGGTTTTTCAATTCCACCCATAAGCTCAACAACAATATCTATTGTTTCATCTTCTAAAACTCTTGAAACATCATCTGTAAGCTCAATCTCTACCTCTCTTTTTTTGTTCAAATTTGAAACTACTCCAATAGTTGGCACAATCTCAACTCCAGCTCGTGCAGTTATAATATTTTTATTATCTCTTAAAATATTTGCAACACTAGTTCCAACTGTTCCAACTCCAATAATTCCAACTTTTAACATATTTATTTCCTATTCCAATGTTTTTAAATATTTTTTTATATTTTTAGCAGCTTGTCTAATTCTTT
>CAYQFC010000266.1:0-1855 GCA_964416585.1 uncultured Aliarcobacter sp. | reverse complement strand
CTGCAATTACTGTTGCTGTTATGCCTGAAGTTGATGATGTTGAGATTGAGATAAACGAAAGTGATTTAAAAATAGATGTTATGAGAGCTAGTGGAAATGGTGGACAATCTGTAAATACAACAGATTCTGCTGTTAGAATTACTCATATTCCATCTGGAATTGTGGTTACCAACCAAGATCAAAAGTCTCAGCACAAGAATAAAGATAGGGCTATGAAAGTTTTAAAAGCAAAGCTTTATGAAATTGAGATGGAGAAAAAACTTGAAGCTGAAGGTGCAAACCGAAAAGAACAAGTAGGAACAGGTGACAGAAGTGGAAGAATTAGAACTTATAATTTTCCACAAAATAGACTTAGTGACCACCGAATAAACTTAACTCTATATAGACTTGACTATATTTTGCAAGATGGTCTTTTTGATGAAGTAATTGATCCTCTTATTGCTGATCATCAATCAAGATTAATCGAAGCAAACGGGCTTTAAAAAAATGGGCTTTGCCCATTTAAAAAAATCAAAAAAAATCAAAAAAATATATTAATGTTTTAAATCAAAAACTGCACTATACTGCATTCCTTCATTCTCTTTCGTCTCAATAAAAAACTCTCCATTCATCTCATTTACAAGATTTTTAACCTCGATAACCATTTTATTCTCTTCATTTAGCATAAAAAGATTATATATATCTCCTACTTCAAAGCCATTATTCTTCACGCTTATCTCTAATTTGTTTTTATTTATTCCAATAACAACAGCTATAAATTTTTGTATTTTTCCTTTTTTTAGCTCTTTTTTTATAATGTCCATACAAGATTGCTCTATTAGATTTGAAACAATATTAGAAAAATATGCCAAATTAAAATTTATAACTTTTTTTAGTTTAAGATTTGTATCATAATCTAAAGATATTTTATATCTTGTATCAGCATAAAAATAGCTATCAACAAGCCTTTTATTGATCACTAAAAGATTATTAATTGGTTCAAGTGAGCTTATCTTATTATTTGATTTTTTAAAGTTTAAAACCTCTTTTTCAAACAACAAAAGTTCTTCATATTTTAAAGCATAAGTATCTATAACTTCAAATATAAGTGAGCTATTAATTAACTCCTCAATACTAAATTTATCAATAAATTTATTTATACTTACAGTATCAAAAGAGCTAATAAAATATTTTATATTAAATATTTTATTTTTAAGATTTATTATTGTTTTTATATCGTTTGTATATCTATTTTTTAAATCTGAACTTAGATTTTGATTTTTTAAAGATATATTTAGTAGTTCAAAAAGATTTTGATCATCTATTAGAAACTGGCTTAAATCAAGTTTCTCAAATTGATTATATTTTGCAAAAAGCATTTTTAACTCTTCTTTTAAATACTCTAAAGAGGAGTTAATAATAGAGTTTATCCCTTTTATTACTTCTTGAATATCTTCATGAGTTTCATTGTAAAGCTGTCTATTTAACCTTGTTTTTCCACCATTTTCATTTGAAAATATATTAGATATATCAAAAAATTTATCATAATGATTTTTTAAAACAGTTATCTCATCTTCAAGTTTTGATATATTTAAGATAGTCTGTTCTGTATGATTAGTCTTGTTTTCCAAAATATTTCCTATTTACAAGCTGTTTTACTTAATGAACCATCATCATCTTGAACCCAGTTACTTTGAGTACTAACATCCATAATATCACCAGATACTTTTTTATAGATAGTATTTATATTTAACCAATTATCTTTTTTGTTTTGAATTAAAAAAACATCATTAATCTTCATAACCCTTAAAATTCTAGAACTCTCACTTGGTTCAATTCTTACATTTAGATTTTGTTTATTTACTATATAGCATTC
>CAYQFC010000265.1:0-1856 GCA_964416585.1 uncultured Aliarcobacter sp. | reverse complement strand
AAATACTCAATCGTACCCTGTGCCCTAGAAGAAAACTTACCTAAACAAAATCTACTATTACTTCTCTCTCTCTGCAAACTTCATTTCCACCACTCCAAAAAATTTGACTAATCATACCAATAAAAAACACCAAACCCATATATAAAATCATATTCCCTCCCAAAAAAAGAGGATTTTTAAGAAAAAAACAAAACTAATTTTTTACTTACTTGACATTATTCAAATCTTTTAAATCAAACAATAATAAGCCCTTAATTTTTGGTTTTGTTTTAAAGGATTTTGCAAACAAAACAAACTCTTCTCTTCTTTTATGAATATTCCAATCAACAAACATTGCTTTTTCTTTTAACTTACTAAATAATTTTATTGCATCAACATTTTCTTGCCATTTACATTCCCCAAACAAAATACTTTTACTCTCTTCGTTTAGAGCAAGAATATCAATTTCAATACCTTTATACCACCATCTCCCTAAGACAGAATAATCAAAACTATTTATTTGGGCTAAATATTGTTTGCACACTTCTTCAAAGATGAACCCTAAATAAGCAGAATAATCTTTTTTTATTGAATCTACTTTAAATATTCCTTGCTCAATACTACTTAAATTAGGGTAAATATACTTAAACCAAAATTTCAAGAAATTGTCATTAAGATAATACCTACCGTGTCTAGATTTAACATTTTCTGTTATAGAAACTTCTCTTTTTACAAAACCAACTTCTATTAAATTACTTAAATAAGGAGATAAATCAGTTCTTTGTAATTTAATAAAATCTTTTATCTCATTAATCACTGTTTTACCATTAGCAATAGCTTCAAGCACTAACTTATAAGTACTAGCATTTTCAAATTCAAGTTTCATTAAAAAATCAACTTCATCCTTCAAAAAACCTTTCCTTCTTTTTATTTCATCATCAAGCCAAAACCAAAAGGGTTTATCAATCATATTAAGATAATAAGGAACACCATCAGCAAAACCATAAATCTCAATTAATTCATTTATTTTTAATTTAGGAAAAAAATAGTGCAAATCAAAAAAAGATACTGGTTTTAGTTTTAAAGAAGCAGTTTTTCTCCCAAAAATAGGGCTATTATAATTCAAAACCTTTGAAGTAATAATAGAAATTGATGAACCTAAAATAAAAAATTTTAAATTTGATTTTTTTAATTTAGTATCTATAATAGATTGTAAAATACTAAGAAAATTAGGGTTTTCTTTTATAAGATTTTGAAATTCATCAATAATTAAAACATCAACATTATCTTTTAAATAATCAAACAAAACTTCATAATCCATTTTTAACTTACTAATGTTTGAATCATATTCAACACAAACAGCATAAAATCGTTCTAAATTGTTTTCACCAACAGCCAAATAATAAATCCTCTTATCCTTTTTAGTAGCATGTAATATAAGCTCTGTTTTTCCAACTCTTCTCCTACCATAAATTATTTCAAAAGCAAAAGCTTTTTTGTTAATAGATTCTCTTAACTCTAAAAACTCTTTTTTTCGATCTTTAAATTTAATCATTTTACCAACTAGTATAATCTATATTAGTATAATTAACATTATACTATTTAAATGTTTTGAGCGAGTCTTGTCAAATACCCTTGAACTTAAGTAAACAAATTTTAAATTAATAAAACCCCCAACCGGGCACAAGGACAAAGCTAATTGCTTTGCACGGCAAATAACAAAACTTTTTTTGTTATTAAGTCCAAGGGGTATCCAACGGTTTTTTCATGTCAATCAAAAGTCATTTAGCTTTTTTGATGACTCATAAAAAGCCTTTTAGCTTTTTGATGTGTTACAAAATAAGTCGCCACACCAACCAAAGCAAAAACTTTGAAGG
>CAYQFC010000264.1:0-1862 GCA_964416585.1 uncultured Aliarcobacter sp. | reverse complement strand
TGATTTTCATTCATACATTTTTAGTGAGTTACCAAACTAGGTAATTCATTTTAAGGATACATTTACATAAATGGACTAAAAGCGACAAAGGAATTTAAAATTAGCTTAATCTGATTTTATCACAGTTTTAAATTGCTCTAGAAAATGTTTTCTTATGCATTGATTAACTTTCAATCTAAAAATCAATCCTAGAGCAAATATAGAGTGATATTTTGATTTTATTTCTTACTTATAAAAATTTAGATACAATATTTTAACTCTTAAAAAAGGCGAATCCAAAAATGTGATTATAACAAATATAAGAAAAATATTTTTGAAAATAGATATTGTTAAACAACTATTTTAGTATTAATCTTATATTTGTTATTCCGCCATACATAAACTACATCCATATTATTACTTAGTTTATTTTTTCTATAACAAATTATTTTATATCTAATCTATTAACTCTATTTATTTCCAAAATATTAACTAATCAAAAAAAATTTAATTAATAAGGAACTAAATGGTAAAAACATATTTTAAAAAAGATGAATGGTTTGGAAATATAAAAAATGATACTTTAGCAGGTATCGTTGTTGCACTTGCACTAATACCTGAAGCAATAGCTTTTTCAATTATTGCAGGAGTTGACCCAAAAGTTGGATTATATGCTTCATTTTGTATAGCAGTTGTAATTTCTTTTGTGGGTGGACGACCTGGAATGATAAGTGCTGCAACTGGAGCTATGGCTCTTTTAATGGTTACACTTGTAAAAGACCACGGTTTACAATATCTTTTAGCAGCAACACTTTTAACAGGTGTATTACAAATAATAGCTGGTTATTTACAACTTGGAAGATTTATGAGTTTTGTTCCAAGAGCTGTTGTTGTAGGATTTGTAAACGCTTTGGCAATTTTAATATTTATGGCTCAACTTCCAGAACTTACAAATGTAACTTGGCATGTATATGCTTTAACTCTTGCAGGTCTTGGAATAATCTATCTTTTCCCATATATTCCAAAAATTGGAACAATGCTTCCATCACCTTTAGTAACTATTATAGTTTTAACAATAGTTGTATTTTTTATGGGAATAGATGTAAGAACAGTTGGAGATATGGGACAACTTCCTGATACTTTACCAATATTTTTATTTCCTGATATTCCTTTGAATCTTGAAACATTATGGATAATTTTACCTTATTCTATCTCTTTAGCAATTGTTGGACTTCTTGAATCACTTATGACTTCAACTATTGTTGATGATTTAACAGATACTACAAGTGATAATAATAGAGAGTGTAAAGGTCAAGGAGTTGCAAATATAGCTTCAGGTTTAATGGGTGGAATGGCAGGTTGTGCAATGATTGGACAATCTATTATTAATGTAAAATCAGGTGGTAGAGGAAGATTATCAACTTTTTTGGCAGGATTTTTTCTACTAATAATGGTTGTATTTTTAAGTGATATTATTTCTATTATTCCAATGGCTGCACTTGTTGCAATTATGATAATGGTATCAATTGGTACATTTGATTGGAGTTCAATAAAAGGATTAAAAAAACTTCCTCTTTCAACAAATATTGTAATGCTTGGAACAGTTGCTGTTACAGTAGGAACACATAACTTAGCAGCAGGTGTGTTTACAGGAGTTCTTTTAGCCGCCTTATTCTTTGCTAATAAAATATCTCATTTTATGTATTGTGAAACTTCATATAGTGAAGATAATACAACTAAAACTTACAAATTTGTTGGTCAAGTATTTTTTAATAGTGCAGATAAATTTTATAAAACATTTGATTTTAAAGAGGTTGTTGATAAAGTTGTAATTGATTTAACAAGAGCTCACTTTTGGGATATATCAGCTGTTTATGCACTTG
>CAYQFC010000263.1:0-1874 GCA_964416585.1 uncultured Aliarcobacter sp. | reverse complement strand
GATATGGGTCAAATTTTGTTTTACAAAATATTCCAAAAAATGGTATTATTTTAAAATAATCTTGCAAAAAGGCAAAGAAATGGAGATAAATTCACTCCTTACTCACTTTTTACTTACAGTTGTTTTTAGTTTTTTAATAGGCTTAGAGCTAAAAGCATATAAAGAAGAGTTTCATAAAGATGATAATAAAGAGTTTCTAGGAACAACAAGAACTTATACATTTATTGGAATAATCGCATATATTTTATATGAATTAGAACCAAATCATTTTTCATTATACATAGTTGGATTTTTGGCTTTTACGGCTTTATATATTGTTTTTTATCAAAAAGATATTGCAGAAAAAAGTATTATGCAATATCTTATTTTGCTAGTTGTTTATAGCTTTGCTCCACTTGTAAATCTATATCCTCTTTGGTTTAGTTCACTTATTTTTGTATTTACAATATTTTTACTAAACTCAAAAAATAAGCTTTTTAGCTTCAAATTAAATATAAATACTTATGAATTAGAAACTTTCGGAAAAATGGTTTTGCTTTTAGCAGTTATTCTGCCTCTTATTCCAGTAGATAAAAATATTCCATATTTGGGAATTAGTTTTTATAAGGTATGGCTAACAATTGTTGTAATTTCAGGAATATCATATATTAGCTATATTCTACAAAAATATATTTTTCCATCAAAGGGAATGTTCTTAACAGGACTTATTGGTGGAGTTTACTCATCTACTGCAACAGTTATAGTACTATCAAAAAAGGCTTTTTCATTAGAAAAAAACCATATGATAACAGCTTCAATTTTAATTACAATTTTTACTATGTATTTAAGAGTTTTGATAATTGCATATATTTTTAACCAAGAAGTTGCAAAAAATCTTCTTCTTCCTATACTATCTTTTGCATTTATAACTCTAATTATTGCAATGTTTTTTTATAAAAAATCAACACCACTAAAAGAGCAAATAGGAGAAACTGAATCAAATCCACTTGAGCTTAGAACAGCTTTTATTTTTGGAATATTATTTGTAATTACAATGTTTATCACAAATTATGTAGTTGAAAATTTTGGAACATTAGGGCTTCAAAGTTTATCATTTATTGTTGGTTTAGCTGATATAAATCCATTTATTTTATCTTTACTTACTGGAAAATACTCTGTTGGAGTTGAGACAATAACATCAGCAATTTTACTATCAGTTGGAGCAAATAATATAATAAAAGCAGTTTATTCATTTTGGTTTGGAAAAAATAATACAAAAATAACTGCATTTTTTCTATTGTTATTAGGAGTTACAACTATTTTGGTGGGATTTTATAGCTGAAGTATTACAAATATTTACACTTTGTTTAAAAAAAATATATTAAATTTGAAAACTAATATTAAATAAATAAAATATTGATATAATCTCAATAATTAATAAACGATGAGTATAAAACTTACAGCAGAAGTTTAACTAAAACACCTATACTCATCGCTTACTAATTCTTCTTTTTCTACAAAAACTACAAAATAAAATTTGACATCAAACCAATTTTCCTGATAATATAAATAAAATAACTATGGGTGAGATAATATGTTAAGAATTTTTGATAGGAATAATAATATAGCAATACTTATTGCTGGAATATTTTCAATTATTATTGGTTTGGGAGTTGCACGATTTGCTTTTACAGGTTTAATACCTGCAATGCTTGATGATTATTTGAGTATTAAATTTGTAGGGATTTTAGCTTCACTAAATTTTGCTGGATATTTAGCTGGTTCAATTTTTTCTATATTTGTAAAAGATATAAATTTTAAAGTATATCTATATAGGCTAGGAGTTTTTTTAGCTATTTCTACAACTTTTATTTTAGCTTTTAGCTCAAACGATA
>CAYQFC010000262.1:0-1899 GCA_964416585.1 uncultured Aliarcobacter sp. | reverse complement strand
GAGTTTTTGAACCATATTTTACAACAAAACATAAATCACAAGGTACAGGAATTGGACTTTATATGTCGAAACTTCTTGTAGAAAAACATCTTTTAGCATCAATTTTTGCTGAAAACTATAAGTATTCTTATAATAATAACAATTTTATAGGTGCAAAATTTACTATAAAACTTCCTTTAAAACTAGATAATCAAATAATAAAAGCAGACTGTAATCAATTTGTAACTAAGTAGCATTAAAATTCTTCAATAAAATTTATTGGAGAAAAAATGCTTATTAAAAAAATATCTTTATTTGCTGCTATTTTCTTAGCAACAAACCTAAGTGCAAATGAACAACTAAAAATTGTTGGTTCATCAACTGTTTATCCATTTTCATCTTTGGTTGCTGAGGAGTTTGGAGCTACTGGAAAATTTTCAACTCCTGTTGTTGAGTCAAATGGAAGTGGCGGGGGAATTAAACTTTTTTGTAGTGGTATTGATGCAAATACTCCAGATATTGCAAATGCTTCAAGACAGATGAAAGCAAGTGAACTTAAAATGTGTGAAGAAAATGGTGTAAAAGATATTACTGAAGCCTTAATCGGTTTTGACGGAATTGCTATTGCACAAAGTTCAAAAGTACAAGGATTTAATGTAACAAAAGAGCAATTAGCACTAGCTCTTGCTGCACAGGTTCCAGATGCTCTTGGAAAAACACTTATTGCAAATCCATATAAAAAATGGTCAGATATAGATGTCTCTTTACCAAATAGAGAAATTGTTGTTTACGGTCCACCAAAATCATCAGGAACTAGAGACTCTTTGGAAGAGTTAGTACTTCAAGTTGTGTTTGAGAAAAAAGCAGCTTATACTGATTTATTTAAAAAAGATGAAGTTGCAAATAAGAAATATAAAGCTTATAGTGAAATAAGAACAGATGGAGCTTATGTTGAAAGTGGAGAAAATGATAACCTAATCGTTCAAAGACTTACAAAAAATGAAGCTGCTATTGGTATTTTTGGATACTCATTTTTAGCTGAAAACAAAGATAAAGTTGTAGCTATTAGTATCGATAATATTTCCCCAACAGTTGAAACTATTGCAAATAGTTCATATCCAGTTGCAAGGTCTATGTATTTTTATATCAAAAATCAACACTCAAAAGATGTTCCAGCATTAAGAGAGTTTACAAAACTTTTTATGAGTGAAAAAATGATAGGAGAAGATGGAGTTTTAACTGAAATTGGACTTATTCCATTGGCTCTTGATGTAAGAGAAAAAGCTAGAGCAAAAGTTTTAAATAGTGAAAAATTAAAATCTGAAGATTTAAAACACTAATGCAAAATATTTTTAAAATCAGTTTTATAAAAAATAGTAAGCAAAGAAGAGAAATGGGTGAAAAAGTAATAAAATTTGCCCTTCTTTTTGCAGCCATTTTATCTATACTAACAACTTTTGGAATTTTATTTTCAATACTATTTGAAGCTATAGAGTTTTTCAAATTAAGAAGTTTTTGGTACTTTCTAACAGGTACAACATGGTCTCCAGGGGTTGCAAATAGCCAATTTGGTGCATTACCAATATTTGCAGGAACATTTGTAATAACAATAATAGCACTTCTTGTAGCAATTCCAATTGGGCTTGGAAGTGCTGTTTTTTTAAGTGAATATGCAAGTTCTAAATTTAGAGATTATCTAAAACCTATTTTGGAAATTCTTGCAGGTATTCCAACTGTTGTTTATGGTTTTTTTGCAGCTATTACAGTTGCTCCGTTTGTTGTAAAAGCGGCAAACCTTTTTGGGCTTGAAGCTACATTTAATAGTGCTTTAGCTTCAGGAATTGTTATGGGAATTATGATTATTCCTTTAACCCAAATTTTTCAATAGAGAAATGATAATCTAAAACAAACTGGCATATA
>CAYQFC010000261.1:0-1901 GCA_964416585.1 uncultured Aliarcobacter sp. | reverse complement strand
TTCAAATTTCTTATTATTTTTTATATAAGATGCCACTTGGTAACCATCTGTTCCTGGCATTTCAATATCTGTTAAAATCATTCCTATTTGCTCTGGATCCAACTCATCTAGTCTTTGTAAAAGAAGGCTTCCATTTGCATAAACTTCATATTTTACACCTGTTTGTTTAAAGAATTTAGTTAAAACTTCTCTTGCAACTCCTGAATCTTCAGCTGCTAAAATAACTTTTGAGGAGTCAAGTTTTCCTTCAACATATTTTCTAACATCATCTTCACCATCATCAGTCCATTTTATATCTCTTAGCAGTTGTTCTGCATTAAATACCGTACAAAGTTCGTCTTTATTGCTTACCTTTACATATGTTGTATATGTAATCTTACTATTTGTCTCTTCTGTATGTCTTAAATCCTGAGTTGTTTTTTCTACAATATCCAACATATCTTTTATTAAAAAACCAATTTTTTTATGATTAAATTCACAAAAAATTATAAGTTTGTACTCTTCAATTGGAAGAGGAGTTTGTCCAAGCCAAGCATCAAGATTTATTAAAGTTACAGGTTCACCTCTAATTGTAGCAATTCCAGCAATAACATTTGTATCTCTTGGAGTATCATTTATAGCAACCTCTTCTGTTATTATAAAAGCTTTAACCTTTGCTATGTTTATTGCGTAAATATTATTATGACCAGTGTAAAATACTGCTAATTGTTGAACATTTCTTAAATGTCCCTGTGTCATTTGCTCAACACTACCACTAATACCGCTCATGTAAATCCTTTTTAAAGTATAAGTAAAATATTATATAAGTTTTAAACTTTGAGTATCTTTAAGTTATTTTTTCATTTTATTTACAATTTTTTGAATAGTAACTGAAGCCATCATAAGTCCAAAAGAGGCTGTAACTCCTTCAAAACTACCTTTATCTACACATAAAGGCTCTTCTGTGGAAAAAATTACTTTAAATTTCTTCTTAAAACCTTGTTTTTTAAGCTCATCTCTTACCTTTTTTATAAACTTATCATTGTATGTATCCCAAATAGAAGCATATTTTATCTGACTTGCATCAATTCTTTTTGCTCCACCACCTGTGCTTATTACTCTTGTAAAATATTTTTTAATTAAGTGTACTTTTGGTTTTACATCATCAATTGCATCTAAAATATAATCATAAGATGAAAAATCAAAATTATCTATCCACTCTGGAGTTATTTTTACACAAATTGCCGTTACTTCTGGATATTTTTCCTTCATTACTTCAACTTTATGTCTTCCAATATTTCCATGACTATGAAGTTGTCTATTTTGATTTGATGGTTCATAAGTATCAAAATCAACTATTGTAATATTTGTAATTCCAGTATTATACAAAGCATCAAGTGCAAAACTTCCCATTCCACCAACACCAAAAAGAATAATTTTTGTCTCTTTAAATTTATTAAAAACATCTTCACCAAAAAGCATTTTTGTTCTACTATATTGCATATTTAAATCTTCTTTACTAATTTTTGGCTATTATATCAAAAAAATATTTATGGGAGATGTTATGGATAAAGAGCCAATGACACTTGCTGGTTACAACAAAATAACAAAAGAGCTAGAATTTATAAAAAGCACAGAAAGACCCGAAACTGTAATTGCTCTTGATGAAGCACGGCAACTAGGGGATTTAAAAGAGAATGCTGAGTATCATAGTGCAAAAGAGAAACTAAAGTTAATAGATGTTCAAATTGCTGAATTAAGCAATACTATTTCAAAAGCAGTGATTGTTGATCCTTCTATTTTACCACATGATCGTGTTAGTTTTGGTTCAACTATAAATTTAGTAGATGTTGATAGCGATGATGAATTTACTTATACAATAGTTGGCGGAGTTGAATCAAATGTAGAAAAAGGGCTAATCT
>CAYQFC010000260.1:0-1907 GCA_964416585.1 uncultured Aliarcobacter sp. | reverse complement strand
GATATTACAGGTAAAAAACCAATTTCATTTGAAATAGATGGCATAAAATTTAGTGTAAAATCTTGGAAAGAGATTTTGATTAAAACTTTAGAGTATTTATCGGATATTAACTTATCTATTGTTAAGAGCTTTACTCAAGATAGTGATTTTCAAGGTAGAGAAAAGAGAATTATATCGTCTAGTGAAGATAATATAAGACAAGCTGCAAAAATAAAAGATGGAATTTTTGTTGAGACAAATTTAAGTGCAAATTCTATACTTGCAAATATAAAACTAATATGTGAAAAATTTGGTTTGGAAAATGATGATTTTATATATTATGTAAAATAATAAATTATGTAGGAGTTTGTCTCTCTACATAATTTATTAAGAGAGTAGGGCTTTTAAGCTTTTTGTATCAAAAAATCTTAGAGAATCACTTTTTAAACTTTTTAGCTCATTTGAGTATCCATTTTCTGAAAAAATAACTAAAATATCGTAAGTGATATCACTATTTTTTAAATCTTCTAAATATTTGTTTAAATCATTTTTTTTCATTTTATTATCGCTATGTTTACAAAAACCAACAATAGTTTTGTTTGATACAGTTTTTGCAACAATTGGAATTTGAATTGCGTCATCCCAAAATTGCCCATGTTGTTTTATCTGCTCTTCCAAAAAGTTATTTTTTATAAATGATAGGGCTAGTTCTTCAAAGATAAAATCACTAAAATCAGACTCTCTATTTTTAAATTTTTCTCTAAACTCTTCATAGTTTCCATCTTTTATCCCTTTATAAATAGGAGAAACAAAAGCAAACCAAAACCTAAGAAAAGGGTTTATGAATAGTAATTTTTTTACAACTTTAGAATCATTTCTTTTTCCTAATAAAAAATGCTCAGAGTTATCAATATTAATAATCTCTTTTTCATATAGGCTTTCAACACACTTCATTCCCTCTTCAAAACTAACAAAAGCTCTTTTAAAAGCATTTGTAGTTTTTCTATCTCCAAGAGCAATTCCTGTAAGAATGGCATGATGTACTGAATATCCACCTGTTATACTGTTTATTTCACTTCTAAAATATGAGTAATTATTTAAAATATGTTTTTCTATAAGTTCTAAAATATCTTTTGAAGTATCAATTTTAATATCAAGTCCACCAAATATTGTAAAATATTTTATGGCAATTTGCATATTTGAGATATTATTTTCTTTACAAAAGTATAAAAATAGCTCTTTTGTTGATTTATCTTGTATAATCATTTTTTTTGCCTTAATAAAGCTAGAATTTTATAAGAATAAATGCAAAGAGCTTAGCTCTCCACATAATTTTTAAGATTTTTCCCAACTTTTGGGTGTTTTAATTTTTTAATAGCACTTGATTCAATTTGTCTAACTCTCTCTCTTGTAACTGAAAGCTCTTTTCCAATCTCTTCAAGTGTTCTATCACTTGCATCATCCATTAGACCAAATCTCATTCTAATAACAGCTTGTTCTCTTTCGTTTAATTGTCCCAAAATTTGGTCAATTTGCCCTTGTAAATCCTCTTTCATGATATTGTCAATTGGAGTTGGAGCTTTCTCATCTGGTACAAAATCTCCAAATTTACCATCATCGTCGCTTCCAATTGGAGCTTCAAGAGAAACTGGCTCTTTTGTGATTTTAATTACTTGTTTTACCTTATCAACAGGTAATCCTACCTCTTTTGCAATCTCTTCAACATCTGGCTCTTTACCATTTTCTTGAATACCTTTTCTAATAATTTTATTGATTCTATTAATAGTTTCAATCATATGAATAGGAATTCTAATAGTTCTTGCTTGATCTGCAATTGCTCTAGAGATTGCTTGTCTAATCCACCAAGTTGCATATGTAGAGAATTTATAACCTTTTTTATACTCAAACTTATCAACAGCTTTCATAAG
>CAYQFC010000259.1:0-1917 GCA_964416585.1 uncultured Aliarcobacter sp. | reverse complement strand
ATTCCAAAAGATACTATTTTTACAGAAAAAAAAGGTCAAACAACAGCTTCTGCTATTTTATCTGTAAAGCCAGGTATTTTTTTAACTCAAAAACAAATTGATGGTATTAAAAACTTTATAGCTTCGGCAGTTCCTGATTTAAAGCATGAAAATATTCAATTAATAGATCAAGATGGAAGTTTGCTTGAGCTATCAAGCGAAGATGAAAACAATCAAAAATCAGTAACTCAAACCAAATATAAAGATACACTTGAAGAGGATTATTCTAAAAAAATTGTAGCTTTACTTGAACCATTTGTTGGGGCTGGAAGAGTTGTTGCAAAAGTTACTCTATCTTTGGATTTTATAAAAAAAGATATTGAAGAGGAGATTTATAATCCTGAAGGAACAATAAGATCTCAACAGGTTATTGAAAATACTAGCTCTTCTCAAGGCTCTCCTGCAGGTACAGGTGGAGTTGCTGGAGTTGATAATAATATTCAAGACCCAAATGCAGGTGCAGGAAAAACAAGTGTTGCATCTAATAGTGAGGGTACAAATACAGTTACAAATTATGAGATAACAAGAAAGTTAGTTTCTCAAAAAGATTACAATTATACAAATATTAAAAGAATTACTGCTGCTGTTACTTTTGATTCAAGTGTATTAAAAGATATTCCAAATAAAGATGAGTTTATTGCATCATTGGAGTCTATTGTACAAAATACAATTGGTTATGATGTAAATAGAGGAGACCAAGTAACTGTAAAAGATTTTAAATTTATTGGAGTAAAACCTCTTGAACAAGTGGAACAAACAATAGATGAAAATGGAAATGTTATATTAAAAGATAGTGAATCTTTGGATACTTTAAGCCAAATAAAGGCATATCTACAAGAGTTTGGAGATTATATACAGTATTTAATTGCAGCAATTTTACTATTTGTATTCTATAAAAAATTTATAGCTTCAAATGAAATTGTTATTTTAGGTGATGGAATTGGTGGCTCTAAATCAAAACAAGGAACAAAAAGACAATCTGCAAATGATGATGGACTTGTTGATGATATGTTATCAAATCTTGAGCATGAATTTGAAATTAGTAGTGCTCAAGGAAGACTAAAATCTAAAGTAAAGAGTCAAATTTTAAATAATATAGATGGGCTAGATGAAGAGTCAGCTGCAAAATATGAAGTATTTATTGAAGAGCTTGATAAAGAGATAAATAATAATCCAACGGAAGTAGCACGAATGATAGAGTTGCTATTAACTGAAGGAAATAATAATTTTAAAAAAAGGTAGATAATGACAAGAGCACTTGAAGATGATGTCTTAAGAGGAATGTCAATGATGGAGAAAGTTGCAAGATTTTTTGTCTTAATTGGCGAGGACTCAACAGTTAAAATTTTTCAACATCTACCAAAAGAGCTTGTTGAAAATATCTCAACAGCAATTACTCAAATCTCTTCTATAAATAAAGATGTATCTTTGGCAGTTTTGGAAGAGTTTCATTTGTATACACGAAGTAAAAGTTTTATTAGTTCGGGTGGATATGACTTTGCAAAAGATATTTTGTATAAATCTTTGGGAAAAGAGGAAGCTGATGAGGTTTTAGCAAAACTTTCAAGAATGAAATTAGCCTCACAAGCTTTTGCATATCTTGATGGAATAAATCCAAAGCAGTTAAGTGATTTTATAAAAGATGAATCTCCACATACAATAGCTGTAATTTTAGCTCATATGGACCCATCTAAAGCATCAGATGTTTTGATGCAATTAGATGAGGAAGTAAGGGTAAAAGTAACTATTCAAGTTGCAACAATTAAAGATGTTTCACCTGATGTTGTAAGAACTATATCTTCTGTTTTAGAGAAAAAGCTAGAGTCTTTATTATCTTCTATTGTTGATGTTGGTGGGGTTCGAGTTGTTGCTGATATG
>CAYQFC010000258.1:0-1926 GCA_964416585.1 uncultured Aliarcobacter sp. | reverse complement strand
ATTATTGATGGATTTGCTGAAATGTTGCATCTTAGTATTATTTTATTAATAACAACTACTGTTTTATATATAATTAGTGGTTTTAAGCGAGGATATAAAGAGATATGAAAAAGATATTAAATAGCTTCTTTATAATATTAAGTATACTCTTATTAAGTGGTTGTGGAGAAGAGAAGCCAGAGGTTGTAGCAAAAAACTTTATTGATAGTTTTAGTAAAGGTGATAATCAAAAAGTATTAGAATATTTAAATAAAAAAGACAAAGAAAAGTTCTTAAATGATACAGCAAAAGGTTGTGAAAATGCTTTTATAGAAACTATAGAAAAAGGTTTTTCATTTTCTTCAAACAGAGATGAAATTGAAATATCAAAAATATTTTCTAAAGTTATAGATGATTTATCAAATGATGGAATTGTTCTAGGTATGATGAACTTGGATTATGAACAAAAGCTTAAAGTTTCAAATATATGCCTTAGCCCTTTCATACAATTAATGAAAAATGATGCAAAAAAAAGGAAAATTCAAATTCTTAATATAAAAGTTATATCTACTGAAGTAAAAGAGGGTGAAGCAACTGTAAAAGTTGAAGGAAATATTTTTTCAAAAATAGAAAGAATTGAACTAATAAAAGAAGATAACAAATGGGTTATCAAAGACTATAAAAAAGTCTTAAGATAAATATATTTTAATTGGAGTAAAAATGAAAGGTAAAGTTTTAGATTATAATATTCAAGAGAGCAAAGGAATTATATCAGGTGATGATGGACAAAGATATTCATTTGAAAGCTCTGAGTGGAAAAACAATATAAGCCCAAAAGTAAATCAATTTGTTGATTTTGAAATTGATGGTAAAAATGCAAAAGGAGTTTATATTCAATCATCATCAAGTTCAATTGATATTGGTTCAGGAGAAAAAAGTAAAATCGTTGCTGGTCTTTTAGCTTTACTTTTAGGTGGATTAGGTGTACATAAATTTTATTTAGGTTGTACAACTGCTGGAATTATAATGCTAGTTATATGTATATTTGGATTTATTTTATTAGGATTACCTAGTTTAATTATTTGTATGATAGCATTCGTTGAAGGGCTCATTTATCTATTTAAATCTGATACAGATTTTGAACAAGTTTATGTAAATAATAAAAAATGTTGGTTTTAAATAGAGATTTATTATTAAAAATATAATAGAAAAAATTTATCTATTATATTTTGAGTAGATTTCAAACTTTATTGGAGTTTATTATGAAAATTAAAAATATATCAAAAATTTTAATTATTTTTATTTTAAGTTTAACAAATCTTGAGGCTGGTTTTATTATGAATAAAATAAAAGATAAAGCTAAAGATAAAGTAAAAGATGTAACAGTTGATACAACTAAAGAAGTTTATAATCATAGAAAAGAAAAACGAAGAGATTATGAGGCTAAAACAAATACAAAAAGCACTCTATCAAAAGCTGAAGATAATATAGAATCTACAAAAAAGCTAGTAAAAGATACAGCTGTTGGCTCTTTTGGTGGTCAAGAAAATGTTGATTATGTAAAAAGAGGAGCAGGGTATTTTAAAAAAACACTCAAAGGTGAGCCTGTTGATTAGTATTTAATTAATTTATTAGATAAAATATCAAAAATAAATTATATGGAGGGGAAATGAAAGGTACAATTATTGATTTTGATGAAATTGAAAAAAGTGGTTTGATATTAGCGGAAGATGGAAATAGATATTTATTTGAATTAAATAACTGGAAAAGTAAAAATAAAATTCCTGAAATAGATGCTGAAGTTGATTTTGTTGTAAATGAAAATAGTGCAACTGATGTTTTTTGTTTAACAAAAAGTGGTAATGCTAAAGTGGGAAAAACTATTGAAATAGTTGAAAAACCTATACAAAACAAATCTTATTCCGATATAAAGAAGATTGATTTTGA
>CAYQFC010000257.1:0-1926 GCA_964416585.1 uncultured Aliarcobacter sp. | reverse complement strand
GGAAATCTTCCTTGAAGTTCTGGTATTAAATCGCTAGGTTTTGATACATGAAACGCTCCAGCTGCTATAAACAAAATATGGTCTGTTTTTATTTGCCCAAACTTTGTTTGAACACTGCTTCCTTCAACTATTGGAAGTAAATCTCTTTGAACTCCCTCTTTTGAAGGATCACTTCCACTATTTTTTTTGCTTGTTGCTATTTTATCTATCTCATCGATAAAAATAATTCCACCATTTTCACATCTTTTAAGTGCTTCATTTTTGATAGCTTCTGTATCAAGAAGCCCATCACTAGCAACTCCTCTTAAAAGAATTTTTGCATCTTTTATGCTTACCTCTTTTTTTATCTTCTCTTTATTTAAGCTTCCTAGCATTTTATTTAAGCTCTCTTGCATAGAACTCATATCAAAAGGCATATTTGAATCAAGTATCTCAACATGAGCTTTTTTTGGAAGTTCTAGTTCTATTTTTTTATCATCAAGCTCACCATTTAAAAGCTTTTTCTCCATAAGATTATAAGTTTTTATAAAACTCTCTTTTGCACTTTCACTTGCAGTTTCAGGAAGCGGAGGTACTAGTTTTTCAACTATTTGTCTTATTACTTCACTATCGATTTTATCTTTTATCTTCTCTTCATACTCTTTTGTTACAAGATTTATTCCCTCATAAAGTAAATCCCTAACCATAGACTCAACATCCCTTCCAACAAAACCAACTTCTGTATATTTACTAGCTTCAACTTTTACAAAAGGAAGTCCCATCATCTTTGCCATTCTTCTAGCTATTTCAGTTTTACCAACTCCTGTACTTCCAATCATAAGAATATTTTTTGGCATAATCTCTTCTTGAAGACTAGGTTCTACTCTCATTCTTCTATATCTATTTCTTAAAGCCAAAGCAATAGTTTTTTTGGCATCTTTTTGCCCAATAATATAATCATCTAAATACTCGACAATTTGCCTAGGTGTCATATCCATAATCTTATTTAATCCTCTAGTTTTAATATTTTTATATTTTGATTTGTATAAATACAAAGCTCTCCAGCAATCATAAGAGATTCTCTTACAAGTTCTTCTTCATCAAGACTTGAATGTTTTGCCAAAGCCCTAGCAGCTGATATTGCAAAATTCCCACCACTTCCAATTGAAGCAATTTCTCCATCTTCAGGCTCAACAACATCACCATTTCCACTTAAAATAAATATTTTCTCTTTATTTAAAACTATCATCATAGCTTCAAGTCTTCTTAAATACTTATCTTTTCTCCACTCTTTTGAAAAAGCAATAACTGATTTTAGTAAATCACCTTTGCAAGTTTCAAGATGAGCTTCAAACATATCAAAAAGATTAAATGCATCTGCTGTACTTCCTGCAAATCCAGCTAAAATCTGCCCTTTATAAAGAGTTCTAATTTTTGTAGCATTACCTTTTAAAACTGTATGCCCAAAAGATACTTGCCCATCTCCACCAATTACCGCTTTATTTTTACCTTTGTAGGCTAAAATCGTTGTTGCATGAAACATAATTAACCTGCAATTACATCAATTTTTAAAGTTGCATTTATAGAGTGCCCCAATTTACAAGATACTTCAAAAATTCCTATATGCTTAATCTTATTATCAATACTTATATTTTTTTTATCAATCATAATAGAGAACTGTTTTTCAAGCTCTTCACTTATCTCTTTATTTGTAATACTTCCAATTAATTGGTCATTTGCTCCAACTTTATGTCTAATTGTAAGCTTTGTAGAGTTAATTTTTTCTGCCAACTCTTTTGCATTTGCAATATCCTCTTCTTCTTTTGCTTTTGCTCTTTTTTGCTCTGCATTATGTTTTGCTAATACTTCATTTGTTGCTTGAAGAGCTAATCCTTTTCCTATTAAAAAGTTTTTTCCATAACCATCTGCTACCTCTTTTATCTCTCC
>CAYQFC010000256.1:0-1937 GCA_964416585.1 uncultured Aliarcobacter sp. | reverse complement strand
CCTTTCATATTTCCCCCTTATTTAAATTTTAAAGCTCAAATTGTATCAAACAACAAATCAAACTCATATCGTTATCTCTTTAATATCTGCTATCTTCTTAAACCCTAAATACACACTTGCAATAAGGTTTTTCCTATTTTGTTTTATATTCTCATCTTCATGATTTACAAAAACTTTCTCAAAAAAACTATCAAGTTTTGCTTTTAAGGAAAATAGTTTATCCAGCTCTTCCTGAAAAGTTTCAAAATTTGAAGATTTTATCTCTTGAAAACTATCAAATAAGCTTCTCTCTTCATTTTGCTCGAAAAGTTTTTCATCTATTTTTAAAGAAGCACTCAAATCAACATCTTTTACAATATTTGCAACTCTTTTAAATGTAGTGCTATACTCTTTGAAATTATCGCTTTCAACTATTGGATTTAAAGCCTCAACTTTTTGATATATTTTATATATATTTGATTCATCACTTGCAATTACAGCTTTTAAAACTGTTGGATTTACATCAAATATCTTATAAAATCTCTCTTCAATAAACTCGTTTAAAACTTTTAAATCCAAATTTTTGTATAAATTTTCTAAATCTTTGAAAATCTTTTTATAATCAATATCTAGCTTATGCTCAATTGCAATTTTTACAACTCCAAGAGCTGCTCGTCTTAGAGCAAAAGGGTCTTTTGAACCTGTTGGGATTTTTTTTGCAGAAAAAAGTGCCATGATATTATCTATTTTATTTGACATGGCAACAATACTTGAAAAAATAGAGCTAGGAAGAAGGCTATTTTCACCAGCAGGAAGATATTGCTCTTTTAGTGCAAGGCAAATTTTCTCATCATATTTCTCTATTTTTGAGTAGTAATATCCCATAAGCCCTTGAAGTTCTGTAAACTCATATACCATTTCACTCATCAAATCAGCTTTTGAAAGCATTACAGCTTTTTTTAAAAGCTCTTTCTCATCTACTTTTAAAATATCAGCCAAATATAGAGCTATTTTTGCTTCTCTTTCACATTTATCATAAACTGTTCCCAATCCTTCAACAAATAGAAGATTTTTTAAACCATCATTTTTTAAACCATTTTTTATATCATTTCTATAAAAAAACATAGCATCAGCCAATCTTGGTCTTAAAACTTTCTCATTTCCTGAGATTATATATCCAAAATCATCTGTTAGAGCATTTGAAACTACACAAAAATTATTGATTAATTTTTCATTTTTATAAACTGCAAAATATCTTTGGTTCTCTTTCATAGAAGTTACAATAACCTCAGGTGGAAGCTCCAAAAACTCCTCATCAAACTTTCCTAAAAGTGCTGTTGGATACTCAGTGATTGCCACAACTTCATCCAAAAGCTCTAAATCTAGCTCTATTTGAACATTGTGTTTAGTTTCAATACTTTTAATCTGCTCTAAAATCTTTTTTCTTCTCTCATCTTGATACAAAATCACACCATATTTATCAAGTTTACAAAAATAATCTCCACAATTTGAAAAAGAAAATGGCTCATAACTCTCCATTCTATGTCCATAAGAGATATTTTCTGATTTAACTCCAAAAATTTCACCATCTATAAGCTCACTATCAAGCATCATTGAAAAAAATCTAATAGGTCTTATAAAACTATCTGCTCTACTTCCCCATCTCATAGATTTCCCAAAGTTTAAAGATGAAATAAACTCATTTATCATAGAGTCCAAAAGCTCTTTTGCAAAAATACCTTCAACTCTATTTTTACAATATAAAACTTCACCTTTTCCAAAATCTTTGAACTCCAAATCTTCCAGCTCTACTCCACATTTTTTTGCAAATCCAATGGCTGCTGGTGTAAAAGAACCATCTTTAAAAGCTATTGTTTTTGGAGCACCTATATTTTCAATTTCGCTATCTTCTTGTTTTACTTGAAACTCTCTATGCCATAAAACCAATCTTCTTGGAG
>CAYQFC010000255.1:0-1945 GCA_964416585.1 uncultured Aliarcobacter sp. | reverse complement strand
AGTTTTATGAAGCTAAAATTGTTGAATTAAATAAAAATAAGTATATTATCCAGACAAATAAGATAAAAAATGATTATGATTATAACTATATAGCCATAATTTCAGATTATGAAAAGACAATTGATGAGTCATTAAATCAAAGTTTATCTCTTGTTTTAATCTTTTTTCTTGCTTCTTTGATTATTTTTCCAATAATTATTCTATTTTCAAATAGAATAATAAATCCAATTTATGAACTTGTTGAGCAAATTAATAGGGTAAAAGATAGAAATTATGAAGGAGTAGTTGATGTGAAAGCATCAACTTTAGAAGTTGGAATTCTTGCAAATTCATTTAGTCAAATGGCAAACTCAATCTTTAAATATCAGCACTCTTTGGAGGCTTTAGTTGAGACTAGAACAAAAGAGTTAATTCAAAAAAACGAAGAACTTGAAAAACTATCTATAACTGATAAATTAACATCTCTTTATAATAGAGTAAAACTTGATAATGTTTTAAATGAAGAGTTTAATAGAAGCAAAAGATATAATTTTGTCTTTTGTGTAATTATGCTTGATATTGATTTTTTTAAAAAAGTTAATGATACTTTTGGGCATCAAATTGGAGATGATGTTTTAAAAGAGCTAGCAAGTATTATAAAAAATTGTACAAGAGCCACTGATATTGTTGGAAGATGGGGTGGCGAAGAGTTTTTGGTAATTTGTCCAAATACAAATCTAGAAGGTGCAAAAGCTTTAGCAATAAATATGAATAAAGCTGTAAAAAGTCACACTTTTTCTACCTATCCTGAGAAATTAACTATTAGTTTAGGTATCTCTTGCTATAAAAATGCACTTTTAAAACCTGAAGAATTGGTTGCAAATGCTGATATTGCACTTTATAGAGCAAAAGAGAATGGAAGAGATAGAGTTGAGATTTATGATAAAGAGATTTAATATTAAAATTTGGTTAATAAAGATATTATAAAATCCAAAAAAATATAAGGAATTTTATTTGAAGTATATAAAAAATATTTTTATTTTATCAATTTTATCACTAACTTTCATCTCTTGCCAAGAGCAAAATAGTTCGCAAATTCAAACAAACAAAATCGAAATTGGATATATAAATCTCAAAAAAGAGCCAGTAAAATATGAGCTAGAATTAAATGCAAAAATTAAAGCAAATAGTTTAGCTCTTGTACGACCGCAAATAAGTGGTATTATTGAAAAACAACTCTTTGTAGATGGTAGCTACGTTGAAGCTGGAGATATTTTATATAAAATTGAAAACTCAAGTTACAAAGCAGCTCTATCCCAAAATGAGGCTCTTTTAAGTAGTGCAAAAGCAAATCAAATAAGTTCTGAAGCAAAAAGTAAAAGAGCAGATGAACTTCTTAAATTTGACGGAATTTCAAAACAAGAATTTGATGATATAAAAGCTTCATATCTTCAAGCAAAAGCACTTGTTGAGCAAAGAACAGCTGAGTTAAAAGCTTCAAAAATAGATTTAGAAAGATGTGAAATAAAAGCACCAATAAGTGGATATATTGGAATTTCAAAAGTAACTATTGGTTCGCTTGTAAATGCAAATCAAAGTGATGCTTTGGTGGATATAAAAGATACAAAAACTATATTTGCTGATATGACACAATCATATAGTGAGATTTTGGCTTTAAAAAATATTATCAACTTTAATGATAAAATTGAACTAAGTCTTATATTTGATGATGGAGCAGTTTATCCATACAAAGGAGAGCTAAAAGCAAAAGAGTTAGGAGTTGATGAGAGTAGTCAAACTGTAACTTTAAGAGCAGTTTTTCCAAATCCTGAAAATCTACTTTTATCTGGAATGATGGTAAAAGCAAGATTAGAAGCAAAAAATAGTATTCAAGCATATTTAATTCCACAACAAGCTGTTTTAAGAGACCAAAAAGCAAATCCAATAATCACTCTAATCACAAATG
>CAYQFC010000254.1:0-1951 GCA_964416585.1 uncultured Aliarcobacter sp. | reverse complement strand
TTTGATAACCACCAAAAAATAGTGTTACAATAATTGCACTTGAAGCACTCATAGCAGCATATTCTCCAACTTGGAAAAGTCCAAATTTCATAGCACTATATTCAGTATGATAACCAGCAACAATCTCACTTTCTCCTTCTGCTAAGTCAAAAGGTGCTCTATTTGTCTCAGCAAAAGCACAAACTATGAAGATAATTGCAGCAAGAGGTTGAATAAATATCCCCCACATAGGAATAACTCCAAGATAAGTTCCCGCTTGAGCATTTACCATATCTGTTAAGTGAATTGAACCATAAGAGATAATCATAGAGATAATTGCTAATCCCATAGCAACTTCATATGAAATTACTTGAGCAGAAGCTCTAATAGAACCTAAAAGTCCATATTTATTTCCAGATGAATAACCCCCAAGAATAATCCCATATACACTAAGTCCTGCAAAAGCAACAAACCACATAATTCCTAAGTGATTTGGAATTGACTGCATTGTATGAGAAGTTCCATTATAAACAAAAACATCAGCATATGGAATAACTGCAAAAGTTAAGAAAGAGCAGAAAAACACAATAGCAGGAGCAATAGTAAAGAAGAATTTATTTTTAATATGAGAAGGTACAAAATCCTCTTTAAAGATAAGTTTTAGCATATCTGCAAGACTTTGAATTAATCCACCAAGTCTAAAAACACCAATACTACATCTGTTTGGACCACTTCTATCTTGAATAAATCCAGCTATTCTTCTCTCCCACCAAACCCATAAAGGAGTAAGACCAACAGCTAAAATTACAGATAGTGCAATATTTACTATAATTATAATTGTATTACTCATATAGTTCCTTTTTCTATCATAGATTTTATCTCTTCAATTATTGATGTAAGTGTAGGCATAGGGTTGTCTTTTTCCATTTTTGAAACAACTTTTTGTCTAATTCCATCACAATTTATATAAGTTCCACTTTTTTCATAAAATGATGCCAAAGGAAGAGCTATATTTGAGCTTCCAATAGTTAAGCAATGGTGTGAAAATAGTGATATCACTTTTTTATTTTCTAGTAAATTTAAATTATCTTCAAAATAGCTATTATCAACAATTATTACTGTTTTTGCTTCATTTAAAGATTTTTCAAAAAACTCTTTTGACTCATCTATTTCTAACTCTTTAAGAGATGCTCTATTTGCTGTTTTATCGGCTTTTTTTAGCCAATCATCAGCAAAGCTTTCATCAAAAGTATTTGGAGAGTAAGCACTTAATTTTATATTTAATTTATTTGCAAGTGTTTTTGCATTTACCATCTCTTCATAAGATAGATTTGCACTTAAAAGCATTAAGATATTTTGTGATGATGATAACTCTTTAAAAATATTTGCTATTGCTATTTCTTGTGTTGTCTCATTTTGCTCTAGTAAAGCTGTTTCAAATCTATTGATAGACTCATTTTTATAAGACAATCTCCCATAATCACACATAAACCAACCATTTACAGATCTATTTGTTTTTGGTCTAAATCTATAAATAATATCATCTTTATATTTCTCTTTTCTATGATCAACACTAATATTGCATCCTTTTGAACAGCCATTACAAATAGCATCAAAACTTTGTAAAAACCAAACTCTTTGTTTAAATCTAAAGTCTTTACTTGTTAATGCCCCAACAGGACATAAATCAACCACATTCATAGCATAAGGATTAGATAAAGGATAACCAGGGAATGTTCCTATTACAGAGTGATCTGTTCTATCAATAACTCCTAGTTCTCCTGTTTTAGTAATATCTTTACAGAATCTCACACATCTTAAACATAATACACATCTCTCTTGATCTAGCATTACATTTGCACCTAAATCAACTCTTTTTCTTGCAAGATTTTTATCTTCAAGATTTACTCTTGAAGCATAAAAACCAGACTCCATATAGTAGTCTTGAAGTTTACACTCACCAGCTTGGTCG
>CAYQFC010000253.1:0-1963 GCA_964416585.1 uncultured Aliarcobacter sp. | reverse complement strand
CTGCTTGCATATTACCTTTTTTATCAACTCTATAAGTTACTTGACCACCTTTAGCGTCATTAACAGCTTTAGTAACATCCATTGTAACTGTTCCTGTTTTAGGATTAGGCATTAAACCTTTTGGTCCTAAAATTCTTCCAACTTTTCCTACAATTCCCATACAATCAGGAGTTGCAATTAAAACATCAAAATTAATTTTTCCAGCTTGAATATCTTCAGCTAAATCATCATTTCCAACAATATCAGCACCTGCAGCTTTTGCTTCATCCATTTTTACACCTTTTGCAAAAACAGCAACTCTTACAGTTTTTCCTGTACCATTTGGAAGAACAACAGCTCCTCTAATCATTTGATCAGCATGTCTTGGATCTACATTTAAGTTAAGTGCGATTTCAACACTTTCATCAAATTTTGCTGATTTTAATTCTCTTACTTGCTCACAAGCTTCAGCTAAAGAGTATTTTCTCTCTTCAACTTTTGCACTTAACACTTTATATCTTTTTGAAACTTTTGCCATATTTTTCTCCGCAATTTTTATTTTTTTTGCTTCCACTTATTAAGGTAAGTGGTTATACCTTTTACAGAAATTATAACTCTGTATCAACTCCAATAGATCTTGCACTTCCAGCTACAATTTTTGCAGCAACTTCTCTATCAGTAGTATTTAAATCTTTGATTTTCATATCAACGATTTCCATAATTTGATCTTTAGTTAATTTTCCAACTTTTTGCTTAAGTGGATTTTCACTACCTTTTTTAATTCCAGAAACTTTTTTAATAAGCTCTGTCATTGGCGGTTGTTTTACTTCAAAAGTAAAGCTTTTATCTGTATAAATTGTAAGAACAACTGGTAATCTATATCCAGCTTTATCTTTTGTTTTTTCGTTAAATGCTTTACAGAATTCCATAATATTAACACCTCTTTGTCCTAAAGCTGGACCTACTGGTGGAGATGGATTTGCCGCTCCTGCTGGTATTTGCAGTTTTAAATAACCTTGAACTTTTTTAGCCATGATGCTATTCCTTTAAAAATTTTAATGATTTTAATGATTAGACATTAGGCAAAAAAACTAAATTTGAAGCAAGTTTCTTTGCCTAATGCCTAAATTAAATAGTTAAACTATTCTTTCTACCTGAGTATAAGATATTTCAACTGGTGTATTTCTTCCAAATATTGATACGTTTAATTTTAGTACACCTGAAAGCAGATCAAAATCCTCAACAATTCCATTAAAGTTTGCAAATGGACCTTCATTTATTCTTACCATCTCCCCTTCATCAAAAGAGATTTTTGGTTTTGCCGCTGCTTTATTTTTTGCTTTTTCTAAAATTAAATTAATATCTTTATCACTTAAAGCTGTTGGTTTTTTTGATTCACCAATAAATCTTCCAACCTTTGGCATTGATTGAATTCTATGCCATAAAGCAGTATCTAAATCAATTTTTGCAAAAGCATATGCTGGATATAAAGGTCTTTCAATAATGACTTTTTTACCTTTTTTAACTTCAATTAAATCTTCAGTAGGTACTAAAACTTCAGCAATTCTCTCATCAGCCATCTCATCAGCAAGTTTTAGTAATGCCCTTTTAACAGTAAGTTCGCTTCCTGAATATGTCTGAATTGCATACCATTTATGTGCCATTTATTTTCCTTAGTTAATTATTGAAGATAGACTTAACGACATAATTCCATCAATCAAAGCTAAATATAGAGCTATTACTGTAACAACTATAAATACTGAAATATAAGCAGTTCTAATTTGCTCTTTAATCGGAAAAATCACTTTTGATAATTCAGATTTAACACTATTGAAATAGTTTTGTACTTTACTCAAAGTTTGCTCCATTATCTAGATATATATTGTTTTAAATTCTTTTAAAAAAAGAAAAACTTCTTTTAAAAAAATTTAGTGGCAGGCCAGGAGGGACTCGAACCCCCAGCACTCGGATTTGGAATCCGATG
>CAYQFC010000252.1:0-2007 GCA_964416585.1 uncultured Aliarcobacter sp. | reverse complement strand
TAAATAAAATGGGACCAAAAGCTCAAGATATACTTAAAAATATAAATGGAATTGATACAGTCTTAGCAAATAAAATTAAAGATAATATGTTTGTATTTGAAGATTTATTAAATTTAGATTCAGAGTATATTATGAAAATTCTTCAAGGTGTTGAATCAACTGAGGTTGCAATTGCAATGAAAAATACAACAGAAGAGCAGATAGAAAAAGTAACAAGTGCGATGAGTCAAAGAGTAAAAGAGAGATTTATTGAAGAGAGCGAAATGCTAACAAAAGTAAAAATAAAAGATATTGAAGCTGCTCAAAGAAAGATGCTGGATATTGCTCAAAAGATGATTGAAGAGGGAATAATTGAAAGAGAGAGTAATTAATGGCTGATAATGTTTACTCAAATGCAAAAATAATAAATAATGAAGAGAATATAGAGAAGTTTGAGCTTGGAAATTTTGTAAACAACAGTGTTGAAACAAACTTGGTAAGCAATTCAAATGCTGTTTTAAATGATAGGGATATAAACGGAAAAGTTGATCCAGTTTTAGTAGAAATTAGAAATTTACAACAACAAATAAGTCAAATTTCACAAAAAGTTATAAATATTGAAAATGATGGAATAAAAGGACGTGATATAGATGCTCAGGTTGTTCAAGCAATTAAAGATTTAAAACAATATGCAGCATTTTTTGAACAAGCAACTTTTCAAATGGAGACAAAACTTCTTAAGACTTCTTTTGCTTTAGCACAAAAGATAATCTCAATTGAAGTTGGTGAAAACTCAGCAAAAATAGCAAAACAGACTATTGGCTTTTTACTTGAAAAGATTAAAACAGCTTCAAAAGTACAAATTCATCTAAATCCAAAAGATTATGAAATTCTAAAAAATGATTTAAATCTTGAGCCATTTATTGAACTCCAAAAAGACCCAAATGTAATTGCAGGTGGAGTTGTAATTGCTAGTGATTTAGGAAATTTTGATGGAAGCATTGAATCAAAACTAGCTTCAATGCTTGAAACTTTGGATTTAGTAATATAGATTTAAATTAATAATTGAAATTATGATATAATTTATAAATTGTTGAAAAAGAGTATATATGGAAATTAGTGAAAGAGATTACGATTTACTTGTTGATACTGAAATAGTTGTTGATATTATGCTAGGAAGTACAAATATAAGTATTGGTGAATTTATTAAACTAACTGAAGGTGACATAGTTTCACTTCACAAACCAGGTGGTTCAGGTGGTGAAATTTATGTAAATTCAAGAATTATTGGAACAGGTGACATTATTGTAATGGATGATAAATTAGCAGTTCGAGTTCAAGATGCTATGGATTCAGATAATGTAGTTCGATATTTCTTTGAAGAAAATATGATATAAGGAGTAAAAATGGCAACAGTAGGTGGAGTAAATACAAGCACAGGTGTAGATGGAAACTTATACACAAATAATGTTAGCAATGACCAATTATCAACAAATGATTTTTTAAAGCTTATGATTGAAGAGTTGAAATTACAAGATCCAACAAAGCCTATGGATTCAGCAAAAATGCTTCAAACTCAAATGCAAATGAGTACTTTAAATTCAAATCTTTCTATGGTAAAAACTCTTGAAAGTATTCAAAAAGCTTTTACTCAATCTTCAATTTCAACAGCAACAGGTGTTATTGGAAAACATGTTGAAAATGGTTCAGTTGCTGAAGATGGTGTGACAAATAAAGCTTTTATTGTAAGAAGTATTGAAAATATAGATGGAGATATAAGGGCAACAGTACAAAGAATGTTGTATTTAGAGCAAATAGTAACAATTCCAGATCCAAATGATGATACAAAAACACAAATGGTAAACTATGATGCTGCTGGATATATTTATGGTGAAGATGGTAAAAAAACAGGACAAAAAATTGCATTATCAAATCCAGGAACTCCACTTGTAAAAGATGGAAATCTAGTTATTTTGGATGAAGAAGGAGTGGAGATAAAAGATCATAAATTCAAATCTTCAGGTCAAA
>CAYQFC010000251.1:0-2013 GCA_964416585.1 uncultured Aliarcobacter sp. | reverse complement strand
GACCAATTAAAATATGATGCAAGAAGAATAAATGATCTATATTTTGAAAAAGGTTATTTAGATGCGGATGTTAAAGAGCCATTTTTAGATGTTGATTTTGCATCAAATCAAGCAAAACTTGATTTCTTTGTAAAAGAGGGAGAAAAATATACAACTACTGATATTAAAATCTTTTTAGACCCTTCAATAGTTGATCCAGCTGAAATCTATCCAGAGTTAAAACTAAAAGTTGATAAAACATTTAATATTAAAAAACTAAGACAAGATCAAGAGTATATAAAAACTCAAGTAGCAAACAAAGGTTATGCTTATGCTGATGTTAAATTTGATTTAAGAAAAAATGAAGAAAAACATACAGTTGATGTAGTTTACAACATAATTCCTGGTAAAAAAGTATATATAAATGATGTAAAAATCTCTGGAAACACAAGAACACTTGATAGAGTTATTAGAAGAGATGTATATTTAGCTCCTGGTGACTTATATAATATGAGTGATTTTAAAGACTCTACAAATAAACTTAAACGTTCAAGATTCTTTGAAGATGTACAAATTGAAGAGAAGAGAATTAGCGATGATAAAATGGATATTATTGTAAAAGTAACAGAAGCTCCAACTGGAAGCTTAATGCTTGGTGGAGGATATGGTTCTTATGATAAATTTATGGTAAACGGATCTATTAGTGATGCAAATATTTTTGGTTCTGGACTTGCTCTTGGATTAAGTGCTGATTTATCAAAAAGATCTAGTAGATTTGAGTTAAGCTTAAAAAACCCTGCTATAAACGATAGTGATTACAATGGAGAGGTTGAAGTTCACTCAACTAAAAATGAAATTAGAAGAAGTAAATATGACTCTGATGTTAAAACTCAAGGTTTCTCAATTGGAGCCGGAAAAGAGATTCTTAGAGATACTTATCTTGGAGCAAAATACTCTTTAGATTTTGTAAAAGAGAATTATGATTATGAACAAGCTGTTTTAGATGATATTAAAAAAAGAGGAAAAGAACCATTTAAAAACCAAGATTATGTAAATAGTTCAATTACTCCTTATATTAACTTTGATAATACAGATGATTTTTACTTTCCAAGAGAAGGTTTTAGAGCAAATCTTTCAGCTGAGTATGCAGGAGTTGGTGGGGATTCAAAATATATAAAACCAGCTGCTAGTATTAGATATTTCTACTCTTTAGAGGATTTAACAGATTTAGATTGGATAATTAGACTTAAATCACAAGCTAGAGTTTTAATAGACAATGGTCAAATAAATCAAGGAGACTCATTATATCTAGGAGGTCCTAGAACTCTAAGAGGATATAAATCTTATGCTTTCCCTAAAAATGAAACTGGAGAAAAAACAGATCCATATACAAAAATGTGGGCAAATAGTGCTGAGTTAAGCTTCCCCCTAGTGCCAAGTGCAAAAATGAGATGGGGAGTTTTCTATGATCACGGTATGATTGGTAAAGACTCATTTAGTGAGATAAAAAGATCAGGTACTGGAGCTTTATTAGAGTGGGTTTCTCCTATGGGACCTTTACAACTAATTTTTGCTAAACCAATTGGTAAAAAACCAGGAGATGATACATCTTCATTTGAGTTCTCATTTGGAGCAAGCTTCTAATGACAAAAAGATTAGAAGTTGATTTAAGTAGAAGATTAAGCAAAGAAGATGCACTTTATTTAATAAATAATGCTTCTTTACTAGAGTTAAGTCGTCTTGCAAGTGCAAAAAAACTAGAATTACACCCTGAAAAATTAACAACTTTTATAGTTGATAGAAATATAAATTATACAAATGTTTGTTGGGTAGATTGTAAATTTTGTGCATTTTATAGACATAAAAAAGATGATGATTCTTATGTTTTGAAGTTTGATGAGATTGATAAAAAAATTGAAGAGTTACTAGCAATTGGTGGAACACAAATTCTTTTTCAAGGGGGGGTTCATCCAAATTTAAAAATTGATTATTATGAAGAGTTAGTAAATCATATCCATACAAAATATCCACAAA
>CAYQFC010000250.1:0-2017 GCA_964416585.1 uncultured Aliarcobacter sp. | reverse complement strand
ATACAAATATTTTGCTTGAAGATGCAACAAATATATTTAGATTAAGTGATGGTTCGAAAAATTTAATTATCTTAAGCGATACTGTTTTAGATGAACTTGATAGTAAAAAAAGTGGCTTTGATGAGATAAACTTTCAAGCAAGAGAGTTTGCAAGAATATTAGAGAATTCTAAATTTATAAGCTCAGAACTATTTAGAGATATTAAAATAATAAGAGTAAAAATTGAAGGCAGTTTTGAGACGATTATTGATATTGTATCAAAAGATGATTATAGAGTATCAAGTAAAAATATATCATTAAATATACTAAATGATAGAAAAATTTTAGAGTTAACACAGGATATTAAAGAGCATTATAAAGCTGATATTATGTTTTTATCTATGGATATTATGGCAAGAACAAGAGCATTAAGTCTTGATATAAAAACAGACTCTCTTCATGGTAAAGATAACTTTGATTTTGATTATAACTTTATCAAGTATATTGATATAAACTTCGAAGATTTAGAATTTTTAGACAATCAAGAAATAATCAAATATGATAAAGAACATAAAGAAAATGAGTATTCATATTGCTTTAAAATTAGATATTCTGATCAGATTGTTTTAGCTTCTATACAAAATAAAAAGATAAAAATTCTAGATGAAGAAGAAGTTAGAAATCAGATAATTACTCCTTTAAACAAAGAACAACTATTTTTCTCAAATGCAATAATAAATCATTTTTATAATGTTTTAATTGTTGAAGCAAAAGCTGGAAGTGGAAAAACACTTTTGGCTTTAAGTGGAGCTTTAAAGCTTGTTAAACAAAAATATTTCCAAAAAATTATATATATAAGAAATTCTATTGAATCTTTGGATAAGGGTGAAGATGTTGGATATTTACCAGGTCTTGAAGAGAAGTTTAGAATATATAATCACCCTTTGATGGATAGCTTAGATTACATAATAAGAAGCGAACACAAAAGAAAAAGAAATAAAAGAAGTGAAATTCCATATACTCCGCTTGAAGATAGTGAAGTTAATGCAAGAGTTGAACAGATGATATCAAACTATGGTATTGAAACAATGTGGGTTGGAGAGATGAGAGGAAGAACTCTTTCAAACTCATTTATCATAATTGATGAAGCACAAAATATGTCAAATAAAACAATGCAAATGGTACTTTCTAGAGTTGATAACTCTTGTAAAGTTGTGATACTAGGTTCAAATAAACAAATAGATAATTTCTATGTAAATAGACATACAAATGCTCTAACAACTCTTTTGAAATCAACAAAAAATGAGAATGATTTTATTAATATTTTTGCAATAAAACTAGAAAAAGTTTTAAGAGGACCAATAACAGAGTGGGCAGAAACTATTTTTTAGTTTTAATTAGTTACAAGTGTTTCACGTGAAACATTTGCAACAAAGAATAAATTAAAGTTAAACTAAAAAGATAACAGTATAATTAAATGCTAAATAAAATAAAAACTAGAATAACAATGATATATAAGGAAAAGTTAATAGAACTCTATAATGAGGCAAAAAAATCTAAGAGTTATTCAAAAGAGCTAAACAGAAATACAAAAGAAAATTTAAATATCTTATCAAAAAACTGCGATACACAAAAGGGAGTATATACCGTATTTGTAACTCTTTGTATATATAAAATTATTCATCCAAGTCAGGATATTAGAAATCATCAAACCCAACTACCAAATGGATTTTTTTAGAAGATAAAAAACCAAAAGTTGTAGTTCTTGAAAATGTAAAACATTTTAAAAATCATGACAATGGTAATACATTAAAAGTTGTTTTAGACACTCTTGAAGAGTTGGGCTACACTGTTTCTTGGGATATTTTAAATGCAAAAGATTTTGGTGTTCCCCAAAATAGAGAAAGAACTATAATCATTGGCGCTTTAAATGGAGTTAAATTTGATTTTAAAAAGCTTAAAAAATCAAAACCTATTTTTATAAAAGATATACTTGAAGAAGTTGCAAATTTTGAGTATTTAAACGAAAATGAATATA
>CAYQFC010000249.1:0-2017 GCA_964416585.1 uncultured Aliarcobacter sp. | reverse complement strand
TTGGAAATCATGAGTATTTTCATGGAGTTAAACCAATTATTGATTATGTAAACTCTTTGGGAATTAAAACTTTGGAAAATGAAAATGTCTATATCGGAGAAGAAGATTTTGGCTTTAATTTAGCTGGAGTTTATGATAGGTTTGGTTTTAGGTATGGTTCATATATTCCAGATATAAACAAAGCTTTAGAAAATTGCAAGAATAGCCCAACAGTTCTTTTGGCTCATCAACCAAAATACTTAAAAGATTTGGAGGATTTAGAAAATACAAAAAACATAGATTTGGTTTTATGTGGACATACTCACGGTGGTCAGATTTTCCCTTTTAATTTCTTAGTAAAACTAGAGCAACCTTATGTAAAAGGACTTCATAGACACAACGAAATAACACAAGTTTATGTAAATAAAGGTACAGGATTTTGGGGACCACCTATGAGACTTGGAGCTAGTAGTGAAATCTCTATTTTAAATATATCATAAATTATAGTAGATTTTGCAAAACCTCTTTTATCTTGTTTGGATCTGAAAAATGGTCGATTTTTTCTATAAATTTTCCATCTTTATCAAAAATATAAATATATGAAGTATGTGCAACTGAGTAATCTATACTTGAATTTTTAAGCTCTACAATTTCATAAAATGAACCATATCTTTTAACCATATCATCAATAACTGCCTTAGTAGAAGTAGCACCTATAAAGCTTTTATGAAAATAAGAGCTATACTCTTTTAGATTTTCTAGACTATCTCTTTTTGGATCAACACTTACAAAAATACCAACAAAATTCTTTGATTTTTCTTCATCAAAACTATTTAATGCAAAAGCAAGTGAGCTTAGTGATGTTGGACAAACATCAGGGCAAGTAGCATATCCAAAATAAATAGCTAATACTTTTCCTTTAAAATCATCTTTTTTTATATCTTTTTCATAGCTTTTTAAAGTAAAATCATAATTCTTTTGCTCTTCAAGGCTTTTTAAATATGGATTTAAAATCAATATCAAAACAACAGATATTAAAATAATCAAAACTACTCTTATAATATTTTTCACTCTCTACTCCGTATCAAAATTAAATCTAGCTCCAATTGAGTTTAGTGGCTTTTCTATTTTTATATCAATATTCCAATTCATAGAGCCAACAGGACAAGTTGGAAGCATTCCATTTGCTTTATAATTGCCATTTCCTAAATTTTTTAATGGCATATAAAACTCTCCCATAAACATATTTGTAGCATAGATATTTAGATTTATATTTTCCAAATTATCTTTATTACTTTTAATAGAAAACTCCAAAGGCTCCATAAGTGGTATATGTTTAGGATTAATATCCAAAATAAACTCTAAGCCATCTTCAAGAACAACTCTACAAGAACTTTTTCTTAAATCGCAATCTTTTTCTTGATTTGTATATTGTACATCGCCTTTTAGTTTTTCTAAAATCTGATTAAAATCGACTACAAAATATATAAAAACTATTAAAAATATTGCAAAAATAGAGATAACTGTACTTTTAAAGCTACTCATTTTAGTGGTGCTTCATCTTTTGCATTACACTTTTTACAGGAATTTTAAGCTCTTGTTTTTCGCCATTTGAAAAATCTAAAGTAAGGTTTACAATATCACCCTCTTTTAAATCCTTATTTAAATCTATAAACATAATATGAAAACTAGCTGGTTTTAACTCTGTTTTTGAGTTTGCTAAAATATCTATTTTTGGTACTTGATACATTGTCATTACACCGTCTTTTAGACTATGAGTATGAAGTTCAACACTTTTTGCAATATTAGAACTTGCACTTAAAAGTGAAATATCTTTTGAACTAATATTTTCCAAAACCATAAAAGATGCACTATTAATAACTGTTGGTGGATTTGCTCTAGCATAAGGCTCATGAACTTTTATGTCAAAGCCAAATAAAGATATAGCAAACAAAGAAGAAAGCAGAATTTTTTTCATAATTAACCCTTTTTTTATTTGTATTTTAGTGCAAAAGAGTTAATTTTGTGTTAATTTTGT
>CAYQFC010000248.1:0-2017 GCA_964416585.1 uncultured Aliarcobacter sp. | reverse complement strand
TAAAATCACTTAAAATATCATCCAACTCATCAGCTTTGAAATCTGGCCAAAGTGTGGGTGTAAAAAACATCTCAGCATAAGCATTTTGCCACAACAAATAGTTTGAAAGCCTTACTTCACCGCTTGTTCTTATAAGTAAATCTACATTTGGCATAAAATATGTATCAAGGCAAGATTCAAAGTTTTGCTCATTTACTTCAAGATTTTTCTCATTTAGTTTTTTTATGGCTCTTATTATCTCATCTTTTGAACCATAATTTAGTGCCAGAACTTGAGTTAAAGCACTATTTTTTGCTGTTTTTTCTTCAATCTCTTTTATAATATTTTGTAAAGATTTTGAAAACTTATCCAAATCTCCAATAGCTTTAAATCTTATATTATTTTGTAAAAAAGTATTTAGCTCATTTTTTAGATATTTCTCCAAAAGCTTCATCAAAAACTCAACTTCAAGCTTTGGTCTTGTCCAATTTTCAGTAGAAAAAGCATATAAAGTAAGATATTTTATACCTATTTTTGCACAATGTATTGTGATATTTCGAACAACCCTAGCACCCTCTTCATGACCTGCTGTTCTTTTAAGATCTCGCTCTTTTGCCCATCTTCCATTTCCGTCCATAATTATTGCAATATGTTTTGGAAGGTTTGGATTTAAAATAGAGTTAGGCATTTTCAAACCTTTTTTCTAAAGCATCCAAAATATCAAAAGAGATTAAAAATTTATCTCCACTAAAAAATTTTGAAAACTCTTTTGTTATTAGTTCAATTTCGTTTCTATCGCTTCCAAAACTATTTTTATCATCTAAAATATTTAGGCAAACTGCACTTAAATTTTTATTATCTAGCATTTTTTTGGCATTTTCTTTGGCAAATTCTTTGTCCATTTCTGCTTTAAATCCAACAGATACAATATCTTTTTTATCTAAAGATGCCAAAATATCGATATTTTTTACCATTTGAAGATTGAAAGTTTCACCTAAATTCTCTTTTTTTAATTTTCCATCAATTTTATTTTTGGGTAAATAATCACTAACAGCAGCTGCCATAAACAAAAATGTTTTTTTATTTTTAGTTTTTAAAAGGCTATTTTCTATATTTTGTTTAAACTCAAAAGAGCTAAAAGCCACTTTAATATCTATATTTTTTGGAAGATTTTCATATCCTCTTGAAGCAACAAGTGTAATATCTGCACCAAAATAGTACAGAGCCTTTGCCAAAGAGTTTGCCATTTTTCCACTTGAAAAATTTGAGACATATCTTACATCATCAATTTTTTCTACTGTTCCACCACCACTTATTACAACTTTTCTATCTTCCCAATATGGTCTTTTTAAAAGCTCTCTTGCTGTTTCATGAAAAATATCAACCGCTTCAAGCATAGCACCATTTCCAATATCTTTACAAGCTAGCTCTTTTGTTTGTGTTTGTAAAACTTTAAATCCCAAAGCTTTTAAACTCTCAATATTTTTTAGAGTGATAGGATTTTCTATCATAAAAGTATTAGCTGCTGGTGCTAAAATAATCTTTTTCCTAAAAGCTATTACAGTTTGTAAAAGTAAATTATCTGCAATTCCAGTAGCAATTTTATTTATACTATTTGCACTAATTGGTGCAATTACAAAAATATCTGCCCATTTTCCTATATCTATATGGTTATAGCTTTGATTTTTTTCCCAATTTTCACTATTTTCATCCAGCACTTTATTTTGAGAAATTACTTCAAAAGTTAAAGGTGTAATAAACTTCTTTGAAGCTTCACTCATAAGAACTTTTACATTTGCTCCAGCTTTTACATAAAGTCTAATAAGCTCCAAACTTTTGTATATTGCAATAGAGCCTGTAACTCCTAGAAGTATATTTTTACCTTTTAAAATCATCTTTTATCTTTCTTTGCTTTTTCAAAATGTTTATAAAAATATCCATCAATTTGTCTTGCTTTTGCTCTTGTAACATACAATTGACCTTTTTTTAAATCATCTGTTACAGTTGTTCCAGCACCAATAATTACATCATCTTCAAC
>CAYQFC010000247.1:0-2018 GCA_964416585.1 uncultured Aliarcobacter sp. | reverse complement strand
AAAATCTATCCACTTCCACACTTACATCTTTTGCCAAACTTTCACAAGTAGTTATCAATATAGAACTAGCCATCTCATCGTGTTCTGCTTGAGATAGTAAATCTATTGCTATATAGTTTGCCTTTGCACCTTTATCTGCTAAAACCCCTATCTCACTAGGACCTGCAATCATATCAATATTAACTTCTCCAAAAACCATCTTTTTTGCTGTTGCCACAAAGATATTTCCAGGTCCAGTTATCACATCTACTTTTTTAATTGTTTGTGTTCCATAAGCCATAGCAGCAACGGCACTAGCACCTCCTACTTTATAAACCTTTGAAACATCACAAAGATAACAAGCTGCCAAAAGTAGCTCATTTACCTCATTGTTTGGAGTTGGTGTACAAACCACTATCTCTTTAACTCCAGCAACCTTTGCAGGAATTGCATTCATAAGTAAAGAACTTGGATATGCAGCTTTTCCACCTGGGATATAAAGCCCAGCTCTATCCACGGCACTTACTTTTTGCCCCAAAATTGTTCCATTTTCTTCAAAATCTAACCAAGACTTTGGAAGCTGTTTTTCGTGATATGCCTTTATTCTATCATATGCAGTATGTAGTGATTTTTTTAAATTTTCTTCTAAATTGTCGTAAGCTTTTTTCATACTATCTTGTGAAATCAACAGTTCATCATCACTTTTTACAATCCACTTATCAAACTTTTCTATATGTTTTTTTAGTGCAATATTACCATCTTCAATAATCTCATCAATAATATTTTCAACAATTTTTGAAACACCTTTTATATCACTCTTTGCTCTTTGTAAAATATTTTCAAACTCAATATTAAAGTTTTTATCTTTTGTATTAATTATTTTCATTTTATTTTTCCTAAAATCTCATTTACTATATCTTCTAAATCTCTATTTTCAACAACAATTGTGATATTGGCAACTTTTTCATACTCTTTTGCTCTTGTATTATAGAGCTTTAAAGCCTCTTTTTTATCTTTTAGAAGTGGTCGTTTTCTTAGTTTATTTTTTGCATTTGGAGCTTTTTTTATTCTTTTTAAAATCCCTTCAAATGATGATTTAAGATAGATTACTGTTCCAATATTTTGGATATTCTCTTGCCTATAAAATCCACCACCTGTTGAAATAATTGTATTTTCTACACTCTCTTCAAGCCATAAAGCAGTTTTTTTTTCTAAACTTCTAAAATATGCTTCGCCTTCAATTGCAAAGATTTTTTTTATAGCTCTATTTTCCATGCTTTCAATTAAATCATCTGTATCTATCACATATTGAAAGTGGGAATTTATTCCCACGAACTCTACCTTTTTAACTAAAGCTCTTGCAATAGTGCCTTTTCCTACACCCATAAATCCGATTAGTATAATATTATTTTTTTTCATAGTCGAAGATTATATCTAAAAATTAGTAAATTTTCTTTTGTATCTATCTAGCATTGTATTGTTTCCCAAAACTCCACCTTGATGAATATATAAAAAAGTATAAGCTTCTTTATTTTCTATATTTTTTACAAACTCTTCAAAAACTATCCATCCCAAACTATCATAAAGCAGGTCAAACTCTATATTTGTTTGCTCTTTTAACTCCAAATGTTTAAGATAAAACTCTTTGTAGAGTTTTCCGAAGTGATATTTTTTCTCTTTTTTTAAGATCTTTGGATGATTTTTCTTTTCCAAAGCCAAAAATTGCTCTTTTAAATACTCATCATCTCCTACACAAGAACATGTAAAAACCTCAAAAGGCAAAAACTTTTGCAAATACAAAGCTGTTGTTCCTGTACCACTTGGTAGAAAAATTTTCAACTTATCTTTTTTTATATTTTGCTCTTTTGCCCAAATATCTATCTCATTTGCTAAAATCTCTATTCCAAAACTAGCCTCTTTTACTGCTCCACCTTCACTTATAAATAGCTCATTTTCTTTAAAACTATTTGGAGTTTCACTAATAATTAAATTCATTCCATTTTTAAGAGCTTCTTTGTAGTTTCCATTTGGATTTTCTT
>CAYQFC010000246.1:0-2018 GCA_964416585.1 uncultured Aliarcobacter sp. | reverse complement strand
GTGGAGAGTTTGTAGCTATTTATGTCTTTGTTTTATGGGGAATTGCTGAAATTGGAGATATTACAAGAGGTGCATTAGAGTCTATACCAAAGCATAATAGTGATGTAGCTTTAGCTTTGGGATTTAATAAGCTACAAGTTTATAAAAATATTTTAATTCCGCTATCGTTTAAAAGGGTGGTTCCAGGAGTTATAAACCTTACAACAAGGATGATAAAAACAACATCTTTGGTAATTATGATAGGTGTTACAGATGTGATAAAAGTAGGGCAACAAATAATAGAGAGCAATGTTTTACAAGTTCCTGATATTGCTTTTTGGATATATGGATTTATATTTGTGATATATTTTATTATCTGTTATCCTTTGTCAATATTTGCAAAAACTTTAGAAAATAGATGGAATAAGTAGGAAAAATATGGAAAATTTAATAGAGATAAAAAAGCTTGTAAAAAAATATGGAGATAAAACAGTTATAAATGAGATTGATTTATCTATAAAAAAAGGTGAAGTTGTTGTGCTTTTAGGACCTTCTGGTTGTGGAAAAAGCACACTTTTAAGAACAATAAATGGACTTGAAAATATTCAAAGCGGAGAGATAATCTTTCATGGTCAGAATATTCAAGATAAAAGCTCAGATTGGACAAAAATAAGACAAAAAATAGGTATGGTATTTCAAAATTACGAGCTATTTCCGCACTTAAATGTAATAGATAATATTTTATTAGCACCTTTGAAAGTTCAAAAAAGAGCAAAAGAGGAAGTTATGTTACAAGCCCAAGAGCTTTTAAAAAAAGTAGGACTTGAAGATAGAATATTTGCATATCCAAGAGAGCTTTCAGGTGGACAAAAACAAAGAATTGCAATAGTAAGAGCTTTGTGTATGAATCCTGAAGTTATGCTTTTTGATGAAGTTACAGCTTCTTTAGACCCTGAAATGGTGAGAGAAGTTTTAGATGTAATATTAAATTTGGCAAAATCTGGAATGACTATGTTTATAGTAACCCACGAAATGGGATTTGCAAAAGCAGTTGCAAATAGAGTTGTATTTTTAGATGGTGGAAAAATATGTGAAGAGGCAAAACCAGAAGAGTTTTTTGAAAATCCAAAAACACAAAGAGCAAAAGAGTTTTTAAATATTTTTCAATTTTAGAAAAATTCAAAAGGATAAGTTGTGGCAAACAAAGATAGATTAACACAAAATGAGATAGATAGATATAGCAGACATTTAATACTTCCAGAAGTTGGATTAAAAGGGCAACTAAAACTTAAAAACTCAAAAGTTTTGGTTGTAGGAACAGGAGCTTTAGGTTCGCCTGTTCTTCTATATCTTAGTGCAGCAGGGGTTGGAGCTATTGGAATAATTGATTTTGATACTCTTGATTTATCAAATCTACAAAGGCAAGTTATTCATAAAACAGCTGAAATTGGAAATAAAAAGGTAAATTCAGCAAAATCTAGAATAAACGAGATAAATCCAAATATAGATGTGATAACTTATGATGATAAATTAACAAGCAAAAATGCTTTGGAAATTATAAAAAACTTCGATATTGTTGTAGATGGAACAGATAATTTTCCAACAAGATATTTGATAAACGATGCTTGTGTTTTTCTGAATAAACCTTTTGTTTATGGAGCAATTTTTAGATTTGAAGGGCAAACAACAGTTTTTAATGCCAACAAAAATGCTCCTTGTTATAGATGTATTTTCAAAGACCCACCAAAAGCAGGGCTTGTGCCATCTTGCTCAGAAGCTGGAGTTTTAGGAGTTTTACCTGGAATTATTGGAACTATTCAAGCTAGTGAAACTATAAAAACCCTTTTAGAAATAGGGGAAACGTTAAAGGGAAGATTACTTACTTTAAATGCTCTAAAAATGGATTTTAAAGATTATAAAATAAAAAAAGATGAAAATTGTGCTGTTTGTGGAAAAAATCCCACTATAAAAGAGCTTATAGATTATGAAGAGTTTTGTGGATTAAAAAATCAAAAAGATGATTATAGAGTTGAAGATAT
>CAYQFC010000245.1:0-2021 GCA_964416585.1 uncultured Aliarcobacter sp. | reverse complement strand
CCATAAATACAATCAAAAGCAAAAGATGAGTTGTTCAAAACTTCATCTAAAATCTCTTTTGGAGCTGGTAATAAATCATCTTTCAAACCAGCACTTGTAGAATTTACAACTAAGTCAAATTTATCTACTTTAAACTCATCAAAAGAGTAGGCTTTTATATTGTGATTTTTGAAAAAATCAAGTCTATTTTTACTTCTATTTAAAACTACTACATCAACATTTTGCTCTTGTAAAGCTAAAGAAATAGCCTTTGCTGTTCCACCAGCTCCCAAAACCAAAACTTTTTCAACTTTGCCAAAGCTTTTTATGGCTTCTAAAAAACCAAGTGCATCTGTATTGTAAGCAATAACTTTTTTATCTTCTAAAATATAGGTATTTACAGCCTCTATTTTTTGTGCAATTCCTTTTACAATATCCGCATTTTTAAATGCAAACTCTTTATGTGGAACTGTAATATTTGCACCACTAAAACCATTTTTAAGAAATTCTTCTTTTATTTTATTTCCATCTTCTAGTAAAAATTTATCATAAAATGCATCAAAATTTATATGTTTAAATCCTGCATTTTGCATTTGAGGAGATTTTGAGTGAATTACTGGGTTTCCAAATATTACAAATTTTTTCATAATTAAACCTTTGTAGCATAAAAATTAAATAGTGGAAAACTTCCATAATCTCTTTCATAAATAAAAACTCTCTCATATGAAAAATTACTAAATCCCAAAGGTTTTGTTTGGTTTATTAGCTCATTTTTGCTAAATCCAAAGTGATAAACACCAGCATTATTGTGTTTTTTGTGAAAAGTTCCATCTTCAGGTTCTAAATCATTTATACACAAAACTCCACCAGTTTTCAAGGCTTCATAGCTTTTTTTAAAGAAAATATCAAGATTTTCTATATGGTGAAGTGACATAGAAATAACTATTAAATCAAAGCTATTTTCTTTTATGTCATCATTTAAAATATCGTGTTTATAGGCTTTGATATTTGTAAGATTTCTATCTTTTGCTTTTTTATTAAACTCTTCAACCATCCCAGAAGAGCTATCAAGCCCCAAAACTTCATTTTTACTATTTACAAGATTAAATGCAATAAGACCAGTTCCACAACCATAATCTAAAATATTTTTAAAGCTATCAAGATTTAGGTTTTTTCTCATATTTTCCAAACAAGCTTCCGTTTTATCTATACTTAGCTGTTTTTTATCCCAATCTTTTGCTCTTTCGTCGAATCTACTCAAAATTTATCCTTAAAGATTTTTTGGCTAAATTATATCAAAAGCAAATAAAATACTTAGAATAGATGTAAACCTATTTTTTGCAAGGAATAAAATACAATATTTATCAAAATTACTTAATAGTTCAAAATTAATATAAAAGGGAAAGTTATGGATAGTGTAAGATTTTTCTCACAAAAAAGATTATCTAGTTATAAAGATGAAAATGAACATAAAGATAATTTTTTATTAATACAAAAAATTACTCCAAATTTAGGAATAATCGAAATTGTTACAAGAAATATAGTGGCTAGTTTATTAAATTTTGAGGATAATCAATTTATATCAAAACAGACTTTTGGGTTTTGGGCAAAGACATTAGATGAAGAGAAAATACATAATAAGATTGTAAATTTAGATAGGCTTGAATTTAAAAAATATTCACAATTTAATAAAAAAGACAAGCTATTAAACTACCAAAAAGTCAAAATAGTCTATAACCTTTTAACAACAGTTAGAAATAGAGCTTTTCATTTTGAAAATCTATATAAATTAAACCAAAATTTTACTCCTAGAATATCTACAAAGGTTGGTAAAACACTTGTTGGAATAGACCCTAAAAATTTAGAAGAGTTTATAATAGATATTTTAGATTGCTTTGATGAGAATTTGAAAAAGTATATAAAAAAAGGCGGATAATAAGCTCCGCCGTGAATTTCAAATATAATTATACTATTTTTGATTTAAAAATTTATTAATTTTAATATTTTGGAGAGCTTAAAATGAAAGTAAAATATTTCTTTAG
>CAYQFC010000244.1:0-2024 GCA_964416585.1 uncultured Aliarcobacter sp. | reverse complement strand
ATGAATAAAGTAGTTGTTATAACTGGAACTTCAAAAGGTATAGGAAAAGCAATGGCTTTATACTATCTAAATAAAAATTTTGTAGTTGCTGGTTGTAGTAGAAGCAGTAGTTCAATAGAACATCAAAATTATAGACACTTTGAATTAGACATTACAGATGAAAAAAGTATTGTAAGTATGATAAGAGCTATAAAAAAAGAGTTTAAAAAAATAGATATTCTTATAAACAATGCAGGAATTGCATCTATGAATCATATTCTTACAACTTCAAATGAGTCAATATCAAAACTTTTTAATACAAATTTTTTAGGAACTTTTTTATTTACTAGAGAAGTAGCAAAAGTTATGATGAAAGAAAAATATGGAAGAGTAATAAACTTTTCAACTGTTGCAAAACCACTTAGACTTGAAGGTGAAGCTGTTTATGCAGCAAGTAAAGCTGCAATTGAGAGTTTTACTCAAACTTCTTCAAAGGAGTTAAGCTCTTTTAATATAACAGTAAATGCTATTGGTCCAACTCCAATAGAGACTGATTTAATAAAAGCTGTTCCAAAAGATAAAATTGAAGATTTGTTAAATAAACAGACAATTAAGCGATTTGGAACATTTGAAGATATTATAAATGTAATTGATTTTTTTATTGATGATAGAAGTAGTTTTATAACTGGTCAGATAATTTATCTTGGTGGAGTTAATAACTAATGAGTTTTATACTAGATAAATTTAAAAGTTTTAACTCTAAAAATGCAATAGTTTTTGAAGATAGAATATACACTTATGAAGAGTTTATTAAGCAAATAAAAGATTATAAAAATATTTTAGATAAGCACAATATATCTTCAAAAGTTGTTGTAATTTTGGGTGATTACTCTTTTTATAATCTAGCACTATTTTTTGCTTTGTATGAAAATAAAAATATAATTGTACCAATTACTTCAAATATAAAAAAAGTTCAAGATGATTTTATAGAAGAGTCATTTTGTCAAACTATTATAAAAACTGATGAAAAAAATCTTTTAATACAAAACTTAAAAACTACCTTTTCTCATAATATGATAGATAATTTAAGAGAAAAAAATAGTTCTGGTCTTATTCTTTTTTCAAGTGGAAGTACAGGAAAACCAAAGGCTATGGTACATAATCTTGATACTCTAATAGACTCTTTCAAAGATAAAAAAGAGAAATCTATGAATATGTTGGTTTTTTTGATGTTTGATCATATTGGTGGATTAAATACAGTTTTTAATGCTTTATGCATGGGAGCTTGTTTGATTATTCCAAAAATTAAAGATGCAAAAACTATTTGTGAACTTATAGAAAAATATAAAATTATGGTTCTTCCAAGTAGTCCAACTTTTTTAAATCTTATTTTAATCTCTGAAGAGTATAAAAACTATGATTTAAGTAGCTTGCGAATGATTACTTACGGTACTGAAACAATGCCACAATCACTTCTTTTAAAATTAAAAGAAGTTTTTCCAAAGGTTAAATTTTTACAAACATTTGGAACAAGTGAAACAGGAATTAGCACTACTAGTTCAAAATCATCAAACTCTTTATTTATGAAACTTGAAGATATAAATGGTGAGTATAAGATAGTTGAAAATGAACTTTGGCTTAGAAGTAAAACTCAAGTTTTAGGCTATTTAAATGCTTCAATGGATAGTTTTACAAGTGATGGTTGGTTTAAAACTGGAGATTTAGTTGAGGTTGATGGGGAGTATATAAAAATTATTGGAAGAGCTAAAGAGGTTATAAATGTAGGTGGTCAAAAAGTTCTTCCTGCTGAGGTGGAATCTATTATTTTAGAGATGGAAGAGATTAGCGATTGTATGGTTTATGGTGAGAAAAATGCAATTACTGGACAAACAGTTGTTTGTGATGTGGTTTTAAATAAGAATATAGAAAATATCAAAAAAAGAGTAAGAGTTTTTTGTAAAGATAGATTAGATGCTTATAAAATACCTACAAAGGTAAATGTAGTTGATAAAACAAATTTTAGTGATAGATTTAAGAAAATTAGA
>CAYQFC010000243.1:0-2037 GCA_964416585.1 uncultured Aliarcobacter sp. | reverse complement strand
CATCGGCCTCCTCATTAAAAGTGAGATGCTCTACCGACTGAGCTAACAAGTCATTTCCTTTTTAAGCTTTTACTTAAAATGGACTGGAATTATAGTGCAAAACATTTTAATTGTCAAGGGTTTTTTTGATAAATTTCAAAATTTCTTTTAAAGAGTGTTTTGCGGCTTGTTTTTGAATAGATATTCTACTGCCTTTAAAATGCCAAGATGATACTATTTTATGGCCTTTATTGTCACAAATTCCAATTACAACTGTACCTACTGGTTTATTTTTTGTTCCACCCTTTGGTCCAGCAATTCCTGAGATAGCAATAGCAAAAGTAGCATCAAATTTGTTTATAGCTCCTAGAAGCATTTCATTTACAGTTTGAATGCTAACGGCTCCATAAGCTTCCAAGGTCTCTTCTTTTACACCAAGTTCTTTTGATTTTATGAAATTTGAATAGGATACAATACTTCCATTAAATATATCACTTGAACCACTTATTTTTGTAATTAGTGAAGATACTAAACCACCTGTGCAAGATTCTGCTGTTGTTATTGTGCTTTTGGATTCTCTTAAAAGATTTTGAAGTTTTATCATATTTTTTTTTGTAAAGATTTTTTTAGACATTTTTTGCCTTATATTGAAGTTGAAATATTATTGTAGGGATTAATTATTAAAATTTAGTAAATTTATGAAGTATATTTAAATAAGAGGATTAAACCCTCTTATTTTTATTCATTATCTGTGAAATCTTTTAAGAATTCTGCTTCATTAAAAGTTTTTCCAAGGTATGCACAAACGAGTTTAATATCTCTTTCTGCATTTCCTAAGCATGAAGTTGCTCCAGGAGATGGAGTCATATTAAAGATAATTCCTTTTTCTTCAGTAATAGAAGCTTCTCCTAGCATTAATTTTTGTTCTTTTTTATTTAAAACTTGTGGTCTTACTCCACCAAATCCTTTTGCATATTCAATATCATCTACACTTAAAGAAGGTACAATTTTTTGTGCATCTTTAACAAATAATTTTTTGTTAATTCCAGGTACTTCAAATAAGAAGTTTTTGAAAATATAATTTCTAATATCACTATCTTTTAATAAATCCCAGAAAATCTTTACTATATTTCCATCAAAGTTCATAGTTTTTAGACATTGGAATATAGATTTTCCACCTTTGTATCTTTCAAGAACTAAAAGAGCAAGAGCTGTTGGTCCAAATCTTGTTTTTCCTTCACATAAAATATCTGGATCTCCGTGAAGAGCTGCAAATGGTAATTTATCATTTTGAACCATATAAACTTTACCATTTAAATATGTTCCATTTGTAATATAAAACGATCCAGCCATAGATAATGATCCCATATGTTTACCATAACCCATTTTATGTGCTAGATATAAAGAGTGAGCACCAGCATTAACAACAACAAAATCTGCTGTATAAACAGTACCATTTACAGTTGTTAGTTTAAATTTTTCACCAATTTTTTCTATCTCTTCAACTTCTGAGTTAAAATAAACATCAGTGATTTTTGAAGTGTTTGCATTTTGACCAGCTTTTACAAGCTCTTTTGTCATCTCTCCAAAATCAACTGTTGTATACTGGTCATTTGTTCCCATAGCAACGATTGGTTCTGGTCTATCTTTTGTTTGCTCTTTATCTGCATATACTAAAAGTGGTTCTTTTTCTCTTAATGCATCTTTATCCCAAAGCTCTAAATATGGGAAAATTTCTTTAAATTTATTATATCTATCTGTAATAAATTGAACCTCTTTTTCTCCAACACCTAGAGCCATTTTTTGGTGTTTAAACATAATTTTATCTTGTAAATCATACATAAGATTGAACTTCTCAATCATTCTTGCTGTTCTTTTTGTAATCTTTGCTTTATCAAAAGTATAGTTTGTCTCAATATCTCCAACATGTATTGTTTGAGAATTACTTGTACCTTTTGAGTTAAGAGTAGCCAAAGCCTCATACTTTTCAAGTAAACAAATGCTATTTACATCAGAATATTTTGCTAATTCAAAGAATAAAGCAGCTCCTGAAATTCC
>CAYQFC010000242.1:0-2045 GCA_964416585.1 uncultured Aliarcobacter sp. | reverse complement strand
CCGAAGCATAAAAATAAAGTTTTTGTTTTTTGTGCATATGAATCCCTATTTTTCTTTATTATCTAGAATTTATTTATATATTCTAGATTTAATTCCCAAAAGTATAGAATATTTCTTCTTATAAAGAAGTAATGTATCAAAAATTTCTTATTTTATGAATTATTAATATATAGAATTTCCAAAAAGGCAGAAAAATGGAACTATATGAGAAAATAAATCTACTACTAAAAGAGAAAAACCTAAACAAAAAGAATTTTGCTTTAAAGCTAATAGCACTAGAACCAAAATTAAAAAGTACGGGAGAGATTCCAACAGTTAAGGCGATTTATGGTTATTTAAGTGGAGATATAGCTTTAAAAATAGAACTAATCCCATACATAGCAGAAGTTTTAGAGATACCTGAGCAATTTTTATTTGACGATAGCAGTCGTGCTAGAAAGATATTTTTAAAGCATATATTAAAAGATATTTCAAATGAAGAGAAAGAGTTGTTAAAATCAAAAATATGTCCAGAACAAAATCAAAAAATAGATATTTCTAAAGATAGATTCCATACTATAAATGACTTATTGGTATATGCTCCAGAGATTTTTTTGGAAAATTTGGAAAATACTTTAAAAAACTACAAAGATTTGACTTTGAAGTTTACAAAGTGAGTTAAATTTAATCAAAATTTAACCACTCTAATATATTTTTTACTTCAATCTCTTGTTCATTATATAGGAACTTACTACTTTTATCTTCACTTATTATAATAGATTTTACATCTATAAGATTTAATTCATCTACAGTTTTGCCGAAAACTTCAAGCTCTCTTTTTTTTGTTTTATCATTTTCCAAAGATTTTGAAACTTGAATTAGTTTTTCTATTTTATTATTTTTTACTACTACAAAATCGATTTCTAAACCATTTTGTGTTTTATAATAATATATTTTAAATCCTCTTCTTAAAAGCTCTAAAGCAACAATAGTTTCAAGATTTGAACCTTTAAATTTTAAATTTGCAACTCTATAAAGATTTGATAAACCTAAATCTGCACTATAATATTTTTTATCATTTAAATTTTGTTTTCTCAAGGAGTAATCAAACTTTTTTATCTCATAAATCATATAGGCATTTTTTAAATATTCTATATAATCTCTTGCCATATCAAAAGATATTTTAAAACTATTTTTTATTTTTGTAATACTTTGAATAATCCCACTATTGCTTAATAAAAATGCAGATATCTCTTCTAAAATTGTAAAGTTATTTAATTTATATCTTGCAACAATATCATTTAAAAGTATGCTCTCTTTATATGTGTTTAGAAGTTCTTTTTTACTATTTTTATCATAATCTAAAACCTTTGGAAATGAGCCAAATTCTAAATACTCTTCAAAAGCCCTATTAAGCTCTATCTTTTTATCTACAAAATCAAGTTTTGAAGATATTTTTATATCTTTAAAATGTAAAAACTCTTTAAAACTTAGTGGAAAAACTTCAACACTTAAATATCTTCCGCTTAAACTTGTTGCTATCTCTTTGCTTAGCATTGATGAGTTTGATCCTGTTATTACGATATTTGATAACTTTAATTCATACTCTTTATTAACCCATTTTTCCCAATCTTGGATATTTTGTATCTCATCTAAAAATATATATGGTTTTTTACTTGGATTTAAATATTCCAAATATACATCTTTTATTTTAGAAAGAAGTTCAACATTTAAACAGTTTGTAAATCTTGGATCTTCAAGATTTACAAATAAAATATCATTTTTATCTATGCCTTCATCACACAAAATTTTTATCTGATTTACAAGAAGTGTTGATTTACCACATCTTCTTATACCTTTCAAGACTACTATCTCATCATTTTTAATAAACGAATTAATCTTTTTATCATAATAATCTCTTGAAATAGTTTTTGGTAAATCTCTGTTCCAATAGTTCCAATCATTTAAAACTTCTAATATTTCAAGTTTTTCCATATGATTTCCTTATAAATTGTATGTTATATCCTACAATTTATAAACTTATTGTATGTTTAATCTTTCAAATT
>CAYQFC010000241.1:0-2055 GCA_964416585.1 uncultured Aliarcobacter sp. | reverse complement strand
ATTACAAAAATAATCTCTATTAGAGAAAAAGCCCTTTTCATAACTCTCTCCTTGCATCAAAATAAGTTTTTCATTTTAGATAATTGTTTCTTAATAAATTATTAATTTTTCTTATCAATTTATAGCTATTAAAAGATTACTTTGCTCCAACTTTTGACAATACAACTTTTATTGTTTTCATAAAAATCACAAAATCCATCCACAATGACCAATTTTGAATATACCACTTATCAAGTTCAATTCTATCTGCAAAAGTTATATTATTTCTTCCACTTACTTGCCAAAGTCCTGTAATCCCTGGTTTTACTTTTAAAAGTATATCTTCATTATATACTCCAATCTTATTTTTCTCATTCAACATATATGGTCTAGGACCAATAAGATTCATATCATTTTTTAATATATTAAAAAATTGTGGAAATTCATCAAGCGAAGTAGCTCTTAAAAACCTACCTATTCTTGTAACTCTTGGGTCATTTTTATATTTATGATAAACATTATAGTACTCCACCTCATCAGGGTTATTTGCCAAATAATCTTTTAAAATTTCATCACCATTTACATACATAGTTCTATATTTATAACAACTAAATGCTATACCTTTAAATCCCAACCTTTTTTGTTTAAAAATAACAGGACCTTTTGAATCTAATTTTATAAAAGTAAACATAAATATATGAACAAGCAAAGCAAAAGGAAAAATAAAAATCACAAGTAATTTTTCAAAAATATATTTTATAAAAATATTTTTACCATTTAAAAGTCTATTTTCTATATGAATTGCAGATAAGCGAACATTAAAATAATCTATAATATTTGTATGCGAAAAATCAAGATGGTGCATATATGGCACTACATACAGATGTCTTGTTTTTTTTGAGTATATTTTTATAAGTTTTTGCAAATCTTCAATTCCAAACTTTTTTGATGAAATCAAAACCATATCATATTTCTTTTTACTTACTCTATATCCAAAATACCAATTTTCCTCAAACTCTTTTTTCAAAATATCATATTGAGATGAGTTTGAAACCAATTTAACTCTAATTTTAAATATTTCAAAACCAAATAATATTTTTTTTAAAACTCTCCTAAAAATAGGAAGCAAAAAAGCTGATATAAGAAAAAAAACTACTAAAAATTTCATTGAAAAATCTACTGATATTTTACTTAGAGTTATAATCGTAAAAACCGTAATAAATCCATAAAATAAACTTTTCAAAATCTTTTTTGTATCACTCCAAAAGTCAAATCTTGTTGTATATATTTTTTCAGAATAAAGAAGCAAAACCACTATTAAAATTATCCAAATATATTCAGAAATACTTTTAATTATAAACTCATCAAAAACTACTAAAAATGAACTTTCTACCAAAAAGATAGTAAATTTCAAAGATAGTACTAAGACCAAAAAATCAGCCAAGACTAGTAAGCCAATATAAACTATATTTATGGGATTAAAAATACTATTTTTCATAAAACTATTATACTTATTTATTTATAAGTTTTAAATTTACAAAATCTTCAAACTCTTTTTTAAATCTATTTTCATTATATTTTTTTGCTTCATCTGAAACAGTCTCATAAGAAAAATCTATTTTTTCAAATCTTCTTACAGCATCTACAATATCCTCTTTTGTCTGATTTTGAAAATGAACTCCACTAATACCATCTCTTATCGTTTCAGCTGTTCCACCTTGATTTAAAGCAATTACAGGTGTTCCACAACTCAAAGCTTCAATAGGCACTATTCCAAAATCTTCAATAGCAGCATACAAAAAAGCCTTTGCTTCTTGCATATATTTTATAAGCTCTTTCTCTTCTTTAAACCCCAACAAAACAATATTCTCTTTGGCTATTGATTTTATACTCAAAAACTCCTCTCCACTTCCTATTACTACCAATTTTTTATCGCTCATTTCGTTAAATGCTTCAACTATCAATTTTGTTTTTTTATATGGTACTAACCTACAAGCTGTGAGATAAAAATCATCTTTTTTAAGATTTAATCTAAACTTATCAGTTTTTACAGGTGGATATATCACCACACTATCT
>CAYQFC010000240.1:0-2056 GCA_964416585.1 uncultured Aliarcobacter sp. | reverse complement strand
CTACTGTTGAGCTTGGAAGTAGTGATTACAGTGTTCAAACAAGATTAAATAATGCTCCTTCTATTCCAATTGGAGTATTTTTACAAAGTGGAGCAAATGCTCTTAATACTGCAAATGAGATAAAAAAAGCTCTTGAAGATGCTAGTAAAAACTTTCCTGAAGATATGACATACTCTATTCCTTATGATAGTACGGATTTTATTACTGCTTCAATTACAGAGGTTGTAAAAACATTTATTGAGGCACTTTTACTTGTTATTTTAATTATTTTTATATTCCTACAAAGCTGGAGAGCTACAATTATTCCTTTAATTGCTGTTCCTATTTCTATTGTTGGGGCTTTTGCTGGAATGTATGTTTTAGGTTTTAGTATAAATCTTCTTACACTTTTTGGACTTGTTTTGGCAATTGGAATTGTTGTTGATGATGCCATTATTGTTATTGAAAATATAGAAAGGCATATGGAAGAGGGAAAAACTCCACTTGAATCAGCATATATTGCAATGAAAGAGGTAACTGGAGCTTTAATTGCTATTATTTTAGTTTTAGGAGCTGTTTTTATACCTGTTGCTTTTATGGGGGGATTAAGTGGAGAGATGTATAGGCAATTTGCTGTTACTATTGTAATTTCCGTGTTTATTTCTGGATTTGTTGCTATTACTTTAACTCCATCTTTATGTGTAAGAATATTGAAAAATAAAAAACATGAGCCTAAAGGTCCTGCAAAATGGTTTAATGATGCTTTTGATAAGTTTACAAGTGGATACTCGTTTTTAGTTAAAAAAACAATTAGATTTTCACTAATTTCAATACTACTTTTTGGTGGATTAGTATTTGTCTCTTGGGATATGTTTAAGTCTATGAAAACAGGACTTGTACCAGATGAAGATCAAGGAACGATATTTGTATTTGGATTTAATCCTCCTGGTTCTTCTTTATCAAGAACATTAAATTTAAGTGAAGAGATAAATGCAATTATTTCAAAAGATGAAAATGTTAAAAATATAATCACACTTGCTGGTTATGACTTTACAACTTCAGCTCAAAGAACACATACGGTTGCAACAATTATAAAACTTAAAGATTGGAGTGAAAGACCAAATCCAGAGCAAGAGGCTCAAGCACTTTTAGGAAAAATAAGTAAACAATTAATGGGTACTAGCGAAGGATTCTCTTTTGCAGTTATTCCACCACCTATTATGGGAATGAGTGTTACGGGTGGTTTTGATATGTATATTCAAGACAGAACAGGTGGAACGATTGAAAATTTAAGTCAAGTTGTAAATGAAGTAATAGCAAAAGCTCAAACAAGACCTGAATTAATGGGTGTTAGAACTTCACTTGCAGCTAATATTCCTCAATATAAAATTGATGTTGATGTAGAAAAAGCAAAAGCAAAAGGTGTAAATATAAATGATATTTATAGCACTATTAATGCAACTTATGGAAGTTATTATGTAAATGATTTTTCACTTTATGGAAGAACTTATAAGGTAAATTTACAAGCTAATGATGAATATAGAAACAATATAAATAATATGCAAAATATTTTTGTAAGGTCAAAAAGTGGAGAACTTTTACCACTTAACTCATTTGTTAGTGTAAAACAGCAAGTTGGAGCAGATTTAATTGAAAGATTTAACCTTTTCCAAGCAGCAAAAGTTTCAGGACAACCAGCTCCTGGATATAGTTCTGGAGATGCTTTAAATGCTATTGAGCAAGTATCAAAAGAGGTTTTACCAGATGGTTATACTATATCTTGGGTTGGAACTGCTTATCAAGAGAAGCAAATTGGTGGAAGTTCAGCTCAAGCATTTATCTTTGGAATTGTGTTTTTATTCTTAATCTTAGCTGCTTTATATGAGAGATGGCTTTTACCAATAGCTGTTGTTTTAGCCGTGCCATTTGCTGTATTTGGAGCTATTTTAGCTACAAATTTAAGGGGCTTAGATAATAATATCTATTTCCAAATAGGACTTCTGGTTCTTGCTGGATTGGCTGCTAAAAATGCTATTTTAATTGTTGAGTTTGCTCTACAAAAAAGAAAAGAGGGATT
>CAYQFC010000239.1:0-2062 GCA_964416585.1 uncultured Aliarcobacter sp. | reverse complement strand
AATGTGACAGATGAAGCCATAGAATTTGCAAAAAATATACTAAATAGCAATAATATATAAATCTTTAAAATTTTTAGATATAATCAAATCTTAGATAAAATATTGGAGAGAATATGTTTAAAAATCTATCATTAAGACTAAAAGTTTTAATACTTTCATTTATAACAATAGTTGCAATTTCCTTTGCCATTGCTTTTGATGCAATTTACTCTATTAAGAGTTTTTCAAATGAAAGTATTGAAAACTTTAAGAAAGAGGCATATGCTAAAAAAGAGGCAGAGCTTAAAAACTATGTATCTTTAGCTGTAAAAACTGTTGAAGCTTACCATTCAAGAACTTCTAGCGATAAATTAAAAATAGAAGTTCGAGATGAACTTGTAAAACAGACAAATTTTCTTTTTTCTATTTTAGAGTCTGAGTATGAAAGAAATAAATCTTCTATGTCTGATGAAGCTTTAAAAGATAGATTAAAATCAATAGTAAATGCTACAAGATATGGAAAAAGTGGCTATTTTTGGATAAATGATTTTGATGCTGTTGTGTTGCTTCATCCAATAAATCCAAAATTAAATAATCAAAATATGTATTCATATAAAGACCCAAATGGAAAACAAATTTTTAAAGAGTTTGCAGATTTGGCAAAAAAAGATAAAGAGGGTTTTGTTGATTATGTTTGGCCAAAACCAGGTTTTGAAAAACCTCAAGAAAAAGCATCTTTTGTTAAATTATTTAAACCTTATAATTGGGTAATTGGAACAGGAGAATATGTTGATAATTTAACAGAGAAAATCAAAGAAGAAGCTTTAAAAACGATATCTGAAATGAGATATGCAAATAATGATTATTTTTGGATAAATGATTCTAATCCATCAATGATTATGCACCCAACTAACTCTAAATTAAATGGTACAGATTTATCAAGTTATTCAGATCCTTATGGAACTAAACTTTTTGTAGAAATGTCAAAAATAGCAAACCAAAAAGTTGAAGGTGGGCTTGTAAAATATTTTTGGGATAAACCAAATAATCCAAATGACCCAAAAGCAAAATTCTCTTATGTTCAAAAGTTTGCACCATGGGATTGGATAATTGGAACAGGGGCTTATGTTGATGATATTGAAGAGCAAATTGCTACAATGGAAGAGAATACAAAAAAAGAGATTAACTCTATAATTTTCTCAATCTCAATATTTACTCTGATATCAATAATAGTAGCAGCAATAATTTATAATATATTTATAAAAAGAACTTTGATTAAGCCACTTGAAGATTTAAATGAAGCAATTATAAAAATAAAAGATGCAGATGATTCAACTGATCACATAGATAAAACATCAAATGATGAGATAGGAAAGGTTATTGATAGCTTTAATGAATATATAGCAAGTTTAAAAGAGGGCTATATTGAAGATTCAAAGGTAATTTCTAATGTTGAAGAGGTAATAGAGAAGGTAATAAATGGATTTTATGTTTATAAAGTGGAAGCTACATCTTCAAATCCACAAATTAGAAAACTAAGAGATTCTATAAACACTATGATTAGTAAAACAAATCAAAATTTAGTTGGTTTAAATAATATCTTAATAGAGTATGGAAACTCTAATTTTGCAATAAGTGATTCAAAAATTGATACTTCAAAAGTAAATGGAATAATATCATCAATAGCTGCTAGTACACAGCTAATAGGTACAACGGTTAGTGAATTTTTATCTATGATTATTGGAAGTGGAAGACAATTAAGTAGTGATACAAGTACTCTTTCAGATGCAGCTCATAGATTATCTTCTTCAGCTAATGACCAAGCTGCATCTTTAGAAGAGACAGCAGCTGCAATTGAAGAGATTACTTCTATTGTAAAATCAAGTGTTCAAAAAACATCTCAAATGACAATTTTGGCTAAAGATTTACAAAAATCTTCAATAGAAGGAGAGTCTTTAGCAAGTAAAACAAATCAAGCGATGGAAGATATTGATAAGCAAGTTCGCTCTATAAATGAGGCAATTAGTATTATTGACCAAATTGCATTTCAAACAAATATTCTATCTTTAAATGCAGCTGTTGA
>CAYQFC010000238.1:0-2102 GCA_964416585.1 uncultured Aliarcobacter sp. | reverse complement strand
GAGCTTTAATAGGAATAAATACTGCAATTTTATCAAAAAGTGGTGGAAATGATGGGATTGGTTTTGCAATTCCTGTTGATATGGTAAAAGATGTTGTAAGCAAACTTGTAAGTGATGGAAAAGTTGTAAGAGGTTATTTGGGTGTTGCAATAGCAGAACTTGAAAAAGACTCTAAATTAGTCTATAAAAGAAGTGAAGGTGCCGTGGTTTTAGATATTTCAAGCGATACTCCAGCTGCAAAATATGGTCTTAAAAGAGGAGATTTAATCTATTCAATAAATGGGAAAGCTATAAAAGATAGAAATTCTCTTCAAAACACAATTGCATCTTTTAAACCAAACGAGAAGATAGTTTTAGGTGTAGAAAGAGATGGAAAAGATATAAATATAGATATAATTTTGGCTGATAGAAGCAGTTTAGCTGGTATTCAAGGTGAAGCAAATAACTTCTTTGCTGGTCTTAAATTAAATAATCTTACAAATGAGATAATCAAAAAATATAGATTATCTTCTGATTCAAGTGGAGTTTTAATTACTGATGTTGAACCAAAATCAAAGGCTGAAAAAGCTGGATTTTTGGCTGGAGATATAATCGTTCAGATTGAAGATATTGAGATTAAAAACCTTTCAAATATCGAAACAGCTTTAAAAAAATATAGTGAAAAACATAAAAGAGTTTATGTAAATAGATATGGTCAAACTGTAATGTTTGTAATTCAATAAAAAGGATATGTCATTATTAAAATACTTATGATTGAAGATGATTTGGAGTTAGCACAAATCATAACTGATTATTTAAAATCATTCGATATAGATGTTACAACAACAGATAGTCCATATAATGGACTATCTATGCTTGATTTGGACAAAAGCTATGAATTATTAATTCTTGATTTAACTCTTCCTGAAATTGATGGTCTAGAGCTTATTCCAAAAATTAGAGAAAAATCTCAAATTCCAATAATTATAAGTTCAGCAAGAGATGATATTTTGGATAAAGTAATGGGTCTTGAAAGAGGTGCTGATGATTATTTGCCAAAACCATATAATCCAAGAGAACTTCAAGCTAGAATTAAAACTATTTTAAAAAGAGTTGATTCAAAATCTCAAACAAATAAAACAAATGAAAATCAAATATTTGAACTAAAAGAGAGCGATATGCAAATTACCTTCAAAGGAGTTGCTCTTACTCTTACTTTGGCTGAATATGATATTTTGAAACTATTAATTCAAAGAAATAAAGGTGTTGTTTCTAGAGAAGATTTTATCTATACAAGCAACAATATAGAAGATGATTCATCTTTAAAAAATATTGATGTAATAATCTCAAGAATAAGAACAAAACTATCAAATATTGATAATAGTAAACAATTTATAAGATCAGTTAGAGGTATTGGTTATCAGCTAATATGATAAAAAATATCTCTATTTCTACCTTTGTAAATATTATTTTTACACTAGCTTTCATCTCTATTTTTCTTACTTTTGCAATGTTTATAAAATATGACAAAGAGAGACATGACACAAATTTACAAAATAGATATGAGCTTATTGCTGAAAATTTTTTGATACTTTTTCAAGATCATCCAACAAATGAGAGATTAGTAGAGCTTTATAGAAAATTCAATGTAAAACCAATTGATAATCGTGATAGAATTTTGGAAATTATAAATAATGCCCAAGAATTAACAATAACTCAAAACTATTTAGGAACTTATAGAGTTTATAAATTTGATGAGATTTTCTATATTTATGTTCAACAATATGGCTACAATATTATGCTAAAAGATACAAAACATCACAATTATAGTATTGCTTTTATCTCTATTGGATTCATTTTGGCTATTTTTACATTTTTAATTTTATATGAGATTTTAAATAAAAAATTAAGACCACTTAAGGTTCTAAATAGACAAATAATTGAGTTTTCTAAAGGAAACAAAGATGTAAAGCTGAACTACTCAGGAAGCGATGAGATAGGAACAATTGCAAAAAATTTCAATGAAGCCATAAATATAATAAATAAACAAAATAAATCAAAAGATCTATTTATGAGAAATATGATGCATGAGCTTAAAACTCCTATTACAAAGGCTATGTTTA
>CAYQFC010000237.1:0-2104 GCA_964416585.1 uncultured Aliarcobacter sp. | reverse complement strand
GTATCAGCATTTGAATTAAATATAATCTCTCTATCTTCTCCAAAAACAGAAGATAAAACACCCTCTCCCAAAACTACAATTTTTGTAAAATAGAACTTACTCAAAACATCGAAATCAACATTTACAACATCTCTAATACCTAAAACTTTATTTTTACTTCTAATATCTTCTAAGGTAATAATATACATATTTGCACAAAGCTCTTGTTTTTTATCATCTAAAAAACTAGATGTATCTTTATATTTTTTTAATAACTCACTATAACTTTCAAAATAGTCATATCCAAGACTTCTTACAAAACTCTCATATTTCTCTTCATTTGCTATTAAATCAGAAAAACCACCTTTTAAGTTGTACTTTATTTGTATCATCTCTTCGATTAGGTTTGTTAATTCGTTTGAGCTTTCTTGCTCTTTTCCAAAAAGTTTATCTATCTTCTTTTTATATCTATCTACATAAACTTTATAATCAAACTCTTTAAAAAATTTCTCAATTGAATCTTTGTCAAATTTAAATGTTTTGCTATTTTTTAGAAATTTAAACTCAGGCTTTTTTAGTTTTTGTGAAAATTTATTTAACATCAAAGCCTCCTATTGATAAAGTGTTTTAAATGTAAAGGTACTAATAACAAGGTTAATAATATCAGAACCAACAACAACAGTAATAAGCATAGCAATCATCCAAAACAGAAATCTCCACTGTAAAACCATATAATCTATCTGCTTTTCATACATAGTATCGCAAGTTTGGTAAAGTGCCTTTGTAACTTCTGAAAAACTTGTTTTACTAAGCTCTGATAGTTTTATATCTGCTGTTATAAGTGGCGGAAAATTATATCTTTCAAACATCACATAAAGCTTTTTATTTTTATTAATCATCACAGCTAAATCTCTAAAAAATGGTCTAAGCCCCTCTTTAAAATAATCTTTTGATAAAATCAAAGATGTTTTATGAAACGAAATACCAGCACTTAGCATACCATTTAAAATTCTAAACAAAAATCTTCCGTCGCTATATGCTTGAGTTTTAAATACTTTATACAACCATCCTGGCTTATATTTTTCAGTATATAAATATCCAATTAAAATAAATAAGGTTACAAATATTGATATTGCTAAGCCTGTATATGCGACATCATAGGTAAAATACCCAGGAATTCCCAAAAACTGCTCAACATCTGGATTTAGTTTTCTAAGCATTATTAAATCTATTTGTAAAATATCAAGATACATAATAAGCCCATAAAATGTACCAATAACTATAACTAAAGGTATAAAAATAGGATTTATCATCTTTGCTATTAGGTTTGAATTTGCTTTTTTAAATGAAAGTACAAGTTTTAATCCATCTATTGTGCTTGTACTATTTACAACAAGTGAAAATTGAAAACTATTTAAAAACTTATGTTTAAATAAAATTCCTTCAAGATTTTGTTTACCTATTTCCATATCTTTAATAGCAGCTAATAATCTTTTTTTAAATTTTGTTTCTCTTGAAATCTGTTCACTATAAAGCTGTAAAGCTCTTCTAGTATTTGAACCATTTTCAAGTTTAGTAACAAGATAGTCCAATAAAAACTGCTCATACGGATCGGCAAATAGTTGCATATTTTAGAAACCCTTTATCTCTTTTAAAGTAATCACATAAACAATCTCTCTTCTTACATAAGATTTAGAGTCTGTTCCACCTATTGCAAAGCTCTCTATTGGCAAAATTCCTTGATAAGCTTTTGCATCATCATGCACAATTATAGAGCCTACAATTGAAGTTTCTCCAAGTTTTACCTCTTTTGAAACATTATAGCTTTGGTCGTTGTATTGTGGAAGTTGAATTGTTGTTCCGTCTATGCTTACTTCCTTAAATGATATTAGTTTTTTAATTGTTGGTGCTATATTTAAAAATATCTTATCTCTTGAGATTTTTGCCATAGCTGTAATACTTGTACCCTCTTTTAGAGTATTAACAGTAATATCAGATGTTCTCTCTTTTGTATCAGCATCTCTTGTTGTCTCTATTTTTTCAACATAATCAGTATTATCAGTAATAGCCTGAACAGTTGGAATATTATTTTTCAGAACAATCATATTTTTACTATAATTTAACA
>CAYQFC010000236.1:0-2111 GCA_964416585.1 uncultured Aliarcobacter sp. | reverse complement strand
CAAATCGAACAAAAAGTACCACTTTTGGGAGATATTCCAATTTTAGGATATGCTTTTAAAAATGATGCAAATTTGAGTAAAAAGAGTAATTTAGTGGTAATAGTAACTCCATATTTGGTTCCAAAATCAAAAGATATAACTTTTGTAAGAAATGAGTTGGCTACTCTTAAAAATCTTGAAGATAAATACTTGCAAGACTCTTTAATAAGAGCAAAAGAAGAAGCTATAAAAAAGAGCGAAGAGAGTAAAAAAACTCAAAAAAAGCTTAAAGAACTTGATGAAAAGCTATCTAAAATAGAAAATGAAGATAAAAAACTAGCCCAAAAATCTGTGGAAAATAGAGCAAAAGAGCTTTTTGATAGCCTTAATCCACAATAAAATCTAATAATTCATCATAGAGTTTTAAGGAGTTTATAGTTGATGATTTTTGATTATTTGAATTTAAAATTTTATTGCAATCTATACAAAGAGTTATAATATTTTCAAAATTATAACTTCCACCACTTTCAATAGGTCTTACAAAGGTATTATAGACTTCATTTAAGCTAAGTAGATTTTTACCACATCTTTTGCAAGATTTTAAGTCTCTTACATAGGCAAACTCTTTTCTTTGCAACCAATCGTTTGGATATGAAGGTGTTTTTGGATTATCTACATATGTTGGCCAAAGTTTCTCTTTGGGTATTGCTTCTTGAGTTGTTTTTGCAAAATGAAAGCTGTAAAATTGACTCACAATCTCTTGAACTACAATAGTTTCTCTTATTTTTAGATTTTTTTCATTTTCAAAAAGTTTAACAAAACTATAATCAATAGGAATTTTAGGATGATACCTTCTCATATGAAGTGATACATTTTTTAAAAAAAAATCAAATTTATTATCACTTTTAATAGAGAAGATAGGTTTTTTTGTTGCATAAAAGAGTATAAAGCTTATAAATATTGCAAGAAATCCATAAAATAGTAGTTCCATCATATAATCTTTGGATTTATCTTATGCTTTTTAAAGCTTTTTTTTGCATTTTCAAAATCTCCGAAAGAGAGCATTTTCAACTCATTTATATGAATAATTGGAAGTGGAATTTCTCTATTTATCAATTTTTCTATATCTTTAATACAATTATTGAAAATAAAAAAATCTTCACTATTAAAAACTAATAAAAAATCTGCCCCACCATCAAAAGATGTGAGTAAGACTTGAGAAGCTACAAAATATGTGAGTTTAGGGTTTATAAAAAAGCTATTTTTTGCTAAATCAAGATTCATATTTTCTAAACTTAAAAAGTTTGCATTAAGTTTTTCTAAGAAGTTATTAAATTCCAAATTCATATTAAAACAAGCTATATTAAAATTTTTAAAATCATATTTTACATCTAAATCTTCTTTATAAGCTTCAAAATCTAAAGTCTTTGTAGCAAAATTTTTGAAAAAACCTAGCTCTTTTTGAAGATTTACTATACTTTCTTCTATCAAAAAATCAAAATTTAAGACTCTATTTTCTAGACTTGTATGAAATCCAAGACCATAATTTTGCTCTTTTAAAATATTTAAAATCTTCTGTTTGTTGTCTATATTTTGTTCTATTAATCTATTTGCTAGTAAAAGTAGGGCATCTCCGATATATTTATCAAAAAAATTTAAGGAATTTGATGCATAATAGTAAATCTTTTGATTTAAATAAAACTCTTTATCTTCTTTGTTGCAAAACTCTTCTAAAATTTTGAATTTACTCAAAAAATCATCTTCATTTATCAAAAAATCTTTTTTTGCTCTTTTTATAGAAATTGGCTCAATTGTTAAACTGTTTCCAAAGTTTTTAATTAAATTATCAAAAGAAACTGAAGCTTTTGTATAAAAATTATTTACAAGAAAAAGACTATTTGGTGAGTCAAAAAAAGAGAATTTTTCATTTTTATAAATTGCTCTTAAAATATCCAAAAGATTTTTTTCATCTTTTGGATATAAAAAGTGCTTTGTATAGTATGGAAGATAGTCACTATCTTTATCAAATCTAAATAAAGATATCTCTAGTTTCATTTAACTCTCTTTTAATCTTGAAATATCTGCACCAATTTTTACAAGTTTACCTTCTAAATCTTCATATCCTCTATCAA
>CAYQFC010000235.1:0-2125 GCA_964416585.1 uncultured Aliarcobacter sp. | reverse complement strand
AAAAAGGTGGCAAAGGGGCTGCTAGAGAGATGATTGAGTATATTTTAAAAGAAGACGGGCTTGAAGAGGAGTTTTTAAAACAATGGCTTTAAAAATATTTATTTTTTTAATGCTCGTTCTTAGTACAACTTTTTATTTTGTGCCAATTGATATTTTGGAGACAAAAAAAACAAAAGAGGAGATACCTGAGATTATATTTGAAAATGCAACTATGTATAGTTTAAATGAAATTGGAGTATCTAAAATTGTTACAGCTTCAAATGTTTTAAAATATAAAAATCGTGATGAGATGTATATTGCTGATATAATTTTGCAAAATCAAGATAAAACAAAAGATTTTAATATTGAAAATATAAAATCAGATAAAATTGTAAAAAAAGGGAATATTTTTGATTTTATTGGAAATGTTGAGTATTTAAGAGATGATTTTGCAAAGGTAAATACAGAATTTTTGCAATATAATGAGATAAAGAAAATTGCCACAAACAGTCATCCTTTTAAATCAGTTTATAAAACTCATAACTATGAAGGAACAAATCTGTATTTAGATGCAATAAATGATTTAATAAGATCAAAAAACACACATTTTAGAATAGACTTAAAAGATAAAAAGGAAGATAAATGAGATTTTTAACAACAACTTTACTATTTTCAACACTATTATTTGCACAAAATGATATATTAGAGATAGATTCAATAGATTTTCAAGCTGATGATAAAAAAGGGGTATCTATTTTTACTGGAAATGTAAAAGTAAGAATGAACCAAGATAAATTAAATGCTAAAAAAGTTGAAGTATATTTTGAAACAGACAAAAATACAAATAATAAAACACCACTTAGATATGAAGCTATAGGAAATGCCGATTTTGAAATAGTAACAGCTGATAAGCACTATATAGGACAAGGTGATAAGATAATTTATAATCCAAAAAAAGAGGAGTATAATATTATTGGAAATGGTTTTGTTCATGAAAAAAAAGATGATAGAAAGGTTTATGGAGATAATATTTTTATAAACCAACTAACAGGTGAAGCAAAGGTAAAAGGAACTGAAAATAAACCTGTTAAGTTTATTATCAATGTAGAACGAGGCGAAAAAAAATAGTATGAATTTAATAGAAGCAAAATTTTTACAATCAGCTCAAGGTTTAGATGATTCTCCAGCTTCGCTAGTAGCTGAAGTTGCCTTTTTGGGTCGTTCTAATGTTGGAAAATCTTCAATATTAAACTCTTTATGTAAACAAAAAGGTTTAGCAAAATCATCTTCAACACCTGGAAAAACTCAATTAATAAACTATTTTGATATTAAATTTAAAACAGAAGATTTAGAAAATCCTTATGTTTATGCAAGATTTGTGGATTTACCTGGTTTTGGATATGCAAAAGTTGCAAAGAGTTTAAAAGCATCTTGGAATAAAAATCTTACAGGATATTTGGAAAAAAGAGTAAATCTTCAAGTTTTTGTTCATCTAATAGATGCAAGACATACAGATTTAGAGATAGATAAAAATGTTGATGAGTTTGTAAAGCATATAAAAAGAGGCGACCAAATAATCATAAATGCCTTTACCAAAATAGATAAATTAAATAGTAGTGAATTGCAAAAATTAAAAAGGGAATATCCAGATGGAATTTTTGTATCAAATTTAAAAAAACAAGGTATTATTGACTTACAAAATAAAATTACGGAGCATCTATTTGGAAATTGAATTTTACAAACCAACGGTTCTTGATATAGAAAAAATGCAAGAGCTAGTAAAACCAGAAGTTGAAAAAGGAATTATTCTTTTAAGAACAAAAGATGAGATGGCTACAACTATTAGATCTTATATTGTTGTAAAAGTAGATGGGCAAATGGCAGGTTTTACAGCAACTCATATCCACTCTTCAAGAATGGCTGAAGTGAGAAGCTTGATTGTAAGTGATAAATTTAGAGGATTAGGCTTAGGTAAAAAGCTTGTTGAAAAGTGTGTAGAAGAGGCTAAATTTTATGGAATAAAACAGGTTTTATCTTTGACTTATGAAAAAGATTTTTTCTTATCTTGTGGTTTTAGAGAAATTCCAAAAGAGGATATTCCTGAGCAAAAAATATGGGCTGATTGTATTAGATGTAAACTATTTCC
>CAYQFC010000234.1:0-2148 GCA_964416585.1 uncultured Aliarcobacter sp. | reverse complement strand
TTCAAAGAGAAGAGATTACAAAAGAGTATATTAGTAAATGTGATATGATGATGCACTTAATGAATGTTTCACAAAGTGCTACTTTAAAAGATGTTGAGTTTATTATTGATGCCGTTTTATACCAAAATATCTCAAAACTTTTAGTAGTAATTACAAGAGCCGATACGGTATCAAAGAAAAATCTTGAAGAGGTTATAGAATATACAAAATCATCTATTCAAAAACAGCTAAAAGCACAAAATAAAGACTCACAACTAGATCATATTTTAAGAACTATTAAGTTTATTCCAATTTCTGGAAGAATGGCACTATTGCACCGAACAGGAAGAGAAAAAGAGGCGCTTGAAGCTGGATTTACTTTAGAAGATACTGGAATTTTGGAGATTGAAAAATATCTAATGGAGAGCCTTTTTGGTGTAGATTCGCAAAAAGGTGATTTACTTATTCAATCATCTAAAACTAAATTAAATAGAGTTTTAGAGAAACAAATATCAATTAACAACTATGAATTATCTTTATTAAATAAGTCAAAAGATGAGTTAGAGCTTGAATTAGCTGAATTTAATAGAAAAAAAGATTCAAACAAAAGAGTTTTATTTTCTATGAATGAAGATATAAATTACTATAAAAATGATGCAAAGTCATATATTGATTCACTTGAAACATTTTTACAAAGTGAGCTTTTAGATTTGCAAAATATAATTAAGCAAAGAGTTGTAAATGACACCAGATACTCTTTACAAAAAGATAAAAGAAGACCAGAAAATGCAAGAGTAAAAGTTATTGTTGAAACAGCAATAAAAGATGGAATTATTGATGTAATCAGAGATTATAGATATAAATTTATCAAAAAATCTCAAACAATTGGAGAGCAATGCGAACAAAAGTATCATGATTTAGGTTTTGCTCTTGGACATAAAAATGAGAACTTTGATGCACGAGGATTTTTCCAAGATGACTTTAAAAGTGGGTTTTTAACTGCAAATAATGATATTATAGTAAATCAAATAATTGTTGCAGTTAGCGGTGCTAAGGAGACAAAATTAAATGAGCTTGATAGAAACATAGAAGATATCATAAAAGCTTCATTTAAATCTATTGAAGATGATATAAAAACAAAGGCAAAAAAAGTAAGCTCTTTACTAATAGAAAACTTCTTTAATACTCTAAATGAACCTCTAAAATCTTTTGAACAAAGATTATTAAATGAAGAGCAAAGCCTTCAAAATAGAGTAGATAGCTTCGAAGAGAATGAAAAAAATAAAGCCGAATTATCTATAAATCTTCATAAAGATATTAAAAAACTTGAAAATATTATGATAAAAATCAAAGGATTACACTAATGAGTGCAAATTTAAATATTCTAAAAAGTTTTGTAAATGAGTACAAAGAGCAAAATAGTGAAAAAGAGATTGTATATGAAGATGGACTTATAGGGGATATCAAAAAAACAATCGATAAGCTTTTGGATGAAAAATTCCACCCTTCTGTTCAGCTTCAAAATGTTTTAAATAAACAGCTTAGACGTGCTAGATACCCTATGGAAGTGGCAATTACAGGACAATTTAGTGCTGGAAAATCTACTTTTTTAAATGCCCTACTTTCAAGAAATATTCTTCCAACAGGAATAACTCCTGTTACATCAAAGGTAAATTTCATAAATTACGGGGAAGAGTTTAAGCTTAAAATCACATATTATTCAGGGGCAACAGAGTATGCTCCAATAGAAAGTATTGCTGATTTTACAGACCAAAGACAAGATGATATGAAAAATATAAAATATCTTACTCTTTATGCTCCAATGCCTATTTTAAAAGAGATTTCCTTTGTTGATACTCCAGGGCTTAACTCTCAATCGCAAAGTGATACAGATGTTACAAGAAGAGTTTTAAAAGATGTTGGTGGGATTATTTGGCTAACACTTATTGATAATGCTGGAAAACTATCCGAAGCTCAAGTTTTAGAAGAGTATATGCAGCACTTTAAAAATAAATCTCTTTGTGTTTTAAATCAAAAAGATAAATTAACGCAAGAGCAAGTAGAAACAACAACAAACTATGTAAAAGATAAATTTAGTAAATATTTTGCAAAAGTTGTTCCAATTTCAGCAATTAAAGCTCTTGAAGGAAGAGCAAAAGAGAAAAATAT
>CAYQFC010000233.1:0-2154 GCA_964416585.1 uncultured Aliarcobacter sp. | reverse complement strand
ATTTATAGAGTTTTAAGAAAAAAGTAAATAAAATTTTACCTATTAAACAAAGCAATTTCCAAGGTTTGGAACGACACTTAATTTTCTTGTCTAGAGCTTTTTTAAAAAACTAAATCTTTAGGTTTTAAAATATGCATCGTAATAAAAAAATCATTCTTCTATCTCACTGTTTATTGAATGTAAATTCAAAAGTTAATAATATTGCAAATTACGAGGGAGTATTAAAAGAACTTGCTATTCCTTTGATAAATCAAGGCTATGGTTTTATTCAACTTCCTTGCCCTGAAACTCTTCATTGCGGCTTGAAAAGATGGGGTCAAGTAAAAGAGCAGTTTGAAACACCATATTTTAAAGAGCATTGCAAAAATATTTTAGCACCATTTATATCTCAAATTATAGATTATTTACAAAACGGCTATGAAATTTCTGCTTGTATAGGAGTAGATGGAAGTCCTAGTTGTGGAGTGAATTCTACTTGTAGAAGCAAACAATGGGGAGTAGAAATAGATAGCTCTTTATCTTTGGAAAAACTTATAAAAAGTGTAGAAAAAGTAGAAGAAGAAGGTGTTTTTATTGAGGTATTTAAAAAACTATTAGATGAACACAAGATAGATATAAAATTTTTAGCTATAGATGAAGCAAATCCTAAAAATTCAATAGAAAATTTATTAAAGGAGCTAAGATGAGAAAAGTTTTTTTTGGACTTATGTTTTGTTTTTCACTATTTTTGTTTGCAAAGGAAGATAGCTTAACTGTTGGGCTTTGTGCTGCATATCCACCTTTTGAATCAAGAGATGCAAATACAGGAGAGATTGTAGGTTTTGATGTTGATTTAGCAAATGAGCTAGGAAAAATACTAAATAAAAAAATAGTAATAAAAGATGCTGAGTGGCAAGCTTTATTGGGTGGGCTTAAAAATGGGCATTATGATGTGATAATAAGTGCTATGAGCAAACAAGAAGCTGGAGTAAATAATGTAAATCTTTCTGATACTTACTATTTATTAAATGATGTAATTGTTGTAAAAAAAGACAATACTACAATAGTAAAAAAAGAGGATTTAAAAGATAAAGTTGTTGGTGTTCAATTAGGAAGTGGAAGCGAACAAGCTGTTGATAAACTAGAAGGGCTTAAAAAAGTAGCTAGATACAACTATAATCCTGAAGCTTTTTTGGATTTAAAGCATAAAAGGGTAGATGCCGTGGTTGTTGGTTATGCTTATGCTATAAATCAAAAAGATTTTAAACAAGAGTATAAAATTGTAGAAAGCATTGCTCCTTCAGAGTTGGCTGTTGTTATGAAAAAGGGTGAAGATAGCCTAACAAAAGATATTAATCAAGCACTAAATACTCTAAAAGAAAATGGGATTTACGATAAGCTTGTTGAAAAATGGCTAGTAGTTAAATAGATGGATTTTAGTGCAGTTTATAAAAATCTTGGATTTTTACTTGAAGCCTCAGGGCTTACAATATATTTATCTTTTATTTCCTTTATTATAGCCCTAATTATAGGGCTTATTGTGGGGACTTTAAGAACTTATAAGCTGCATTGGAGTATAGAAACTATCTTGCTTTCATATATTGAAATTTTTCGTGGAACACCACTTTTGGTGCAACTTTTTTTTATATATTATGGTTTGCCACAAATTGGTATCTCTATGTCTAGTCATGAAGCTGCTATTTTGGGACTATCTTTAAATTTTGGTGCTTCTATGTCTGAGATTGTTCGAGCTGGAATAGAAGGAGTAGATAAAGCTCAAGCAGAAGCAGCAAAATCTTTGGGGATGAAAAATTTTCAAACCCTAAGATATATTATCTATCCACAAGGATTAAAGCTAAGCCTTCCTGCATTGACAAATATGTATGCTGCTATATTAAAAGATAGCTCTTTGGTATCTGTTTTATCTATTACAGAGCTTACAAGAGCAGGTCAGCTTATCTATGTAAGAACTTATGAACCTTTTGAAATCTATCTTACCTTGGGAATATTCTATTTTATTATGACTTATATAGTCTCTATTTTATCAAGAAAACTAGAGACAAAATTAAGTTTTAAACCCTAATTTATCTAAACTCTATTTTTCCTTGACTAACAAGCAATGCTCCACAAAGCTGGTATAAAACTCTAGCTCCAACATTTAAATCCCATTCGCTA
>CAYQFC010000232.1:0-2159 GCA_964416585.1 uncultured Aliarcobacter sp. | reverse complement strand
AGCTTCACTCCATCTTGTTTTTGTTTTGTAAAATAGCTAATTCCGTTGCAAGTTACACAAAAAGGCTCTGTTTGAAGATATTTTATAGTATTTGTAAAAAATGTTTCATCCAATAAAACATCATTATCAATAAAAAGTATATAGTTCAAGCTATTTTGATTTGATGATGATAAAGAGCTTATTGAAACACCCTGATTTCTGGCGCTTCCAGCCCCTTGTTTTGGATTTGTAGCAAATATCAAAAAATCATAATCCCTTTGGCACTCTTTTAAATACTCCAAAGAGTTATCGCTTGAATTATCATTTATTACTATTAGTTCAATTTTGTTATAAGCTTTTTCATTTTCTAGAGTTGCTTTTATAATCTCTAAATTTTTAATCAAAAAATCTCTTAAATGATTTTCTCCATTTAAAGAAGGAATTACTATACTTATATTTATCTTTTTATCCACTATTTTCCTTTGCTACTGTTTTCAATAATTTTACTATTTTCATCAAATGAAATTGTTCTAAAACCACCCAATCCACTCAAATCATTTCCACATACAAACATATCTTCTTTTATGTTAAATATTTCATAAATAGAGCTGTAACCCAAAAGTTTAGCCAAAATATTTGAGATTTGATAGTGAGAAATATAGGAAAAATCACCAAAACTATCCTTTAAGTTGTTTGTAGTATTTATGCTATATATAAAAAAAGGAACTCTATAAATAGAGCTGCTATCTAACATACCATGCCCTTGCCTAGCACTATCTCCAATATTTGTTGCATGGTCTGATGTAAAAACAACATATGTGGGTCTTGAAGTTTTTTGCTTTAGTGTAGTTATGATTTTTTCAAGTACGCTATCTGTATAGCTCACACTATTTATATAATCTATTGTGTTTTGCTCTAAATTATTTGTGTTTTCTTTACTAAATGGTCTATAATCTTGTGGGATATATTCTAAAAATGGAGTATGAGAAGCTCTTTGATGAAGAGTTATGAAACTTGGTTTTGAAAAATCTACACCATCTAATCTATCTGCTAGATTTTCATCCAAAGCATTTTCATCTGTGCTTTTTGTATAGTAAGAACCATCTTCTAAAATATCAAGATATTTTGTACACAAATAGTTTTTAATACCCTTTAGTTCACTTGCTGCTTGAGAGCTATAAAAATATGTACTAAAGCCATTTTGTTTAGCCATCTTAAATAGACAACTATTTGCTGATAATATCTGAGGTAAACCATCTGGTCTTTTTATCATATTAAAAAAACTAGGTATCGCAATAGCTGTTAAAACCCCGCTTCCAATACCTTTTTTATATATAAAACTTTCATCGTTTTCTAAACTTTTTAAAAAAGGAGTTGTATTTAGAGGGTAATCATACAAAGACATATAGTCTCTTTGAAGAGACTCACCCATAATTACAACAATATTTATATCTGGGTTTGTAGAGATTTTATGGGGTGTTGCTAAAACCTCTTGCTCCAAACCACTTTTTCCGCTTAGTTTTTTAGGCAACACACTACCAAAAAGATTTGCTAGAGAAAGAGTTGTGTTTTTGAGTATATAGTGTTCAAAGTTTGGATTGCTGTTTTTTTTATAATCATCTTTTATGTATATTCTAAGTGGTAAAAAAAGCATAGCTAAGATTAAAAAAAGTGATAGATGCTTTACTTTTACTCTTTTTTTATCAAATCTTTTTATAAAAAATATTGATAAAAATATAAGTAGTAAAAAAAGAGTTGTAGGAAGAACTGCTATGCTTAAAATAGATTTAAAAGTAACAAAAACCTCTTGAAACTCTACAAAAAATAGCATATATTCAAGTGGAAATATCCAAGAACCATAGTATGAAAAGTGAACCAACTGAAACCATACAAATAGTGAAAATATAGAGTATATTATAAAGATAGCTCTTTTATTTACAATAGAAACTACTAAAAGATGTATTAAAAACTGTTCAAAAAAGCTTTTAAATGTAAGGTTAAATATCAAAATATCGTTGTAAATTCTATAAAACTGCTCAATTGATATAAAAACTAGAGTAAGAATTAGTGCTAAGAAAATATTATTTTTAAAATCACTCCAAAAAGCTTTCATAAATTCCTTTCAAAATAAAGTTAATATTCTACTTTTTTAGTAGTTAAATATAAATTAAATAGTTTTT
>CAYQFC010000231.1:0-2170 GCA_964416585.1 uncultured Aliarcobacter sp. | reverse complement strand
TAGCAATTCTTGATACTAGTGCAGAAGCTCATATGCCCGATACTTTAGCTATGCCTTATCGTGCGATGATACGAAATAGTGCAGAAGCAAATGAGAAAAAATATACATATAGGCTGGGTGGAAACACTTGTTTATCAGGAGATATAATAGGTGATTACTCTTTTGATGAGCCTTTAAAAATTGGAGATAAGATAATCTTAGAAGATCAAATTCATTATACAATGGTAAAAACTACAACATTTAATGGAATAAAATTGCCTTCAATAGTTTTAAAAACTAAAGAAAATAAGTATAAAATTATTAGAAATTTTTCTTATGATGATTATAAAATAAGACTTTCATAAAAAAATATAAAAAGGAGAGAAAATGGGACATGATAGAAGTTTATTAAAACATACTTTTGAAGATGCAGTTGTAATTGATATTGAAGATGATGTTGAACATGGAAAAGATAAAAAAAGAAAAAGAGAGAAGTTAAACGAAAAGATTGAAGATGGAGAGACTAAAGTTCAGGTTTGGGTAAAAAAAGATACTCTTGAGTACCAAAAAGAGCTTACTTTACTTCAAATAGAGCTTTTAAAACTACAAAATCATGTAAAAGAGAAAAATCTTAAAGTCTTAATTATCTTTGAAGGAAGAGATGCTGCAGGAAAAGGTGGTACGATAAAAAGGGTAACTGAACATTTAAATCCTAGAGGTGCTAGAATTGTTGCTTTGGAAAAACCAAGTGATGTTGAAAAAACACAATGGTACTTTCAAAGATACATAGGACACCTTCCAAGTGCTGGAGAGATAGTTTTGTTTGACAGGTCTTGGTATAATAGAGGTGGAGTTGAGCCAGTTATGGGCTTTTGTACAAAAGAACAGCATATGCAATTTTTAAGAGATGTATCTGATTTTGAGAAAATGCTTGTTGAATCTGGTATTGTATTATTTAAATTTTATTTTTCAGTTTCAAAAAAAGAGCAAGAAAAAAGATTTAAAAAAAGAGAAACAGATCCATTAAAACAGTTTAAACTATCTCCTATAGATCAAGAGTCTCAAAAATATTGGGATCAATACACGGCTGCAAAATATTCAATGTTAATGGCTTCTCATACACCAGTTTCTCCTTGGACAATTGTAAAAAGTGATAATAAAAAAAGAGCTAGATTAAACTGTATGAGATATATTTTAAATAGTATGAGTTATGCTAAGAAATCAAAAGATGATGAATTATTTAAAATTGATAAAAAAATAATCATAAATGGTTCTTTAGAAATTGAAAATATGGAGCAAAAACATCAGGTTTCAAGAAATCAAAAAGGTGAGATATGAACTTAAATGAATTTGATAAAACAGATATTCCTGGACTTTATATCTCAAAAGATGCACATCCAAGCTTTGGAAAAAAGTATATTGCAAGATTTCAGCATGATAAAAAAAGATATGTAAAAGTTTTGGGATATTCAAAAAGAGATGATTTAAATATGCAAAAAGCAATAAAAATATTTGAAGAGTTTAAATCAAGTGTTGCTGAACCTGTACTTGAAAATATTGCAAAAGAGACAAAAAAAATTGAAAAAAATAGTACAAAACAGATAATCAAAAAAAATGAGAGTTCAGAAGCTTTAATAGAAGAGAATAGGTTTTTAAAAGCACTATTAAAAGATTATAAGAAATTAAATCCAGATGCCCTTGAAGAGGGTATTCAAAAAATTTATGATTTACAAGATTTAAAACCATATCAAATAGAGCTTATTAAGCTTCAAGATTGGTTAGAAAAAGAGAACAAAAGAATGATTATTATCTTTGAAGGAAGAGATGCTTCTGGAAAAGGTGGGGCTATACGAAGAATTACAAGATATATGAATAATAAACATTATAGGGTAGTTGCTCTTGGAAAACCAACAGAAACTCAAAGAAATCAGTGGTTTTTACAAAGATATATTGAGCATTTTCCAACTGGTGGAGAAGTTGTATTATTTGATAGGAGTTGGTATAATCGTGCTATGGTTGAGCCAGTTTTCGGTTTTTGTACACCTGAAGAGCATGAAATTTTCATGGAAGACATTGTAAATTTTGAACAAGATTTAGTAAGACAAGGAATGATTTTGATTAAATTATACTTTTCTGTTTCAAAAGAGGAGCAAAAAAGAAGATTTGATAGAAGAATTAATGATCCATTAAG
>CAYQFC010000230.1:0-2176 GCA_964416585.1 uncultured Aliarcobacter sp. | reverse complement strand
TTTGTACAGATATAAGTAAAGATGGAATGCTTTGTGGTGTTAATGTAAATTTTACGCAAGATATTGCACTTGCTAGTAAAGTTTATACAATTGCTAGTGGTGGAGTAAAAGATATAAATGATATAAAAAACTGTAAAGAAAATGGAAATATTGGTGGAGTTATTGTTGGAAAAGCTTTTTATGAAGGAACTTTAGATTTAGAAGAAGCTTTTAAAATCTTATAATATTTAATTATAAGTATCATAAAATTAATAATTTTATGATACTATTTAAAAAAATGTAATTTCAGGAAAAAATATGAGTTCTAATAAAAAAATAACATTAATTATCTTTTCAATGATTACGGTTTTAACCTTGATTATTGTTATTTTAGTTGCAATTGGTTCAAGACAAACTGGTTATGAAGGTGTTAAAAAGAAAGCATATTTAACTGCTGATATTGTAAAAAAATCTCTTACAAGTCATATGATAAATGGAAATATGGATCAAAGAGAAATATTTTTAAGTAGTATTAGCCAACTTGATAATGTAAAAGATTTATGGGTTATTAGAGCAAAAAGTGTAAGTGAACAATTTGGTAAATCAAATTTATCAAATGAAAATCCAAAAGATAATATTGATCTTGAAGTTTTAAAAACTGGAAAAGAGAAAAGTGTTGTAAATGAGACACTTTTCAATGCAAATTTAAGAGTTACTATCCCTTATACAGCATCAAGTCAAGATAAGCCAAACTGTTTATCATGTCATAATGCACAAGAAGGAGAGGTTTTGGGAGCCATATCTCTTAGCTTTGATATAAGAGAAGATAGGATTTCAAACATTGTTGTGCTACTTTATGTAATAGGCACTATATCTATATTTTTAGTAATTATCCTAATTTATATAAGAAAGAAAATTACACCATACACAAGCTCTTTTGATCAAATCACTGATACGCTAAAAAAAGTTCATGAGGGTGATTATAGTGTAAGAGCAAAAAACGGAGTTTTAAAAGAGGACAAAGAGGCATCTTTATGGTTAAATGAGTTAATTGATAAGCTTGAAACTGTATTAACTGGAATTGAAAAAAATCTTACATCTTTTGTTCATAATAGAGCTTCAAATGTAAATCATGATAAATTAATAAGTGCAAAAGAGATAATTGAAGATATTAGTGAGATTTATAACTATAAAAAAACTATCGAAAATGACCTTACAAAGGATGATATTTATTATAGATTAATCTCTGTTTTTAGAGATAAATTAAATATAAAACACTTTTACATATTTGAAACAGATTTAATAAAAAATGAGAGAAAAACTATATTTTCTACAGTTGATACTAAGGCTTGTTGTAATTTGCTTACGAATATAAAAGAGTCTTGTAGAGCTGAGAGAACAAATAGTATTATTGCATCTGATAATTTTCCTGAAGTTTGTAGAGTTGCTTGTTGTAGTAATGATACAGAACATATTTGTATTCCATATTTTATAAACGACCAAACCAATATTGTTATTCATATGATAAGTAAAGATAAAGAAGAACAAAGAAATATTAAATATCAAATAGGAATTATCAAAAAATACCTTGAAGAGACAAAACCTATTTTAGAGAGTAAGATTTTAATGGATGCATTAAGACAAAAAAATCTTACAGATGCACTAACAGGATTATTTAATAGAAAATATTTGGATGAATTTATTGATAAAAAACTTCCAAATGAGGTAAAAAATGGAACAACTTATGCAATTATGTTTTTGGATATTGACTATTTTAAAATGGTAAATGATACTTATGGACATGATGTTGGAGATGATATTTTAAGAAAACTTGCACATACAATGAAACAAACGATAGGAGAAAATGAGTTTATAGTAAGATATGGTGGAGAAGAGTTTTTAATTTTAATGAAAAATCCAACACAAGAGAGTGCTTATGATTTAGCTCATAAAATAAATCAGGAATTTTCAAAAATTGTATTTAATTATGGTGGAGAAAGCTTTACAAAAACTGTAAGTATTGGATATTCATTTTTTCCAAGCGATACAGACCAGATTTATAAATGTATTAAATATGCTGATATATCTTTATATGAAGCAAAAGCTACAGGAAGAAATAAGGTTGTTAAATTTGATAAAGATATTTTGAAAAGCGGAGATAAACTAGATTACTAATTTTTAATTGGTGGAGATGTGC
>CAYQFC010000229.1:0-2179 GCA_964416585.1 uncultured Aliarcobacter sp. | reverse complement strand
AGATGGCAGATAGCTTTCATCTTCCATTTTCAATGAAACTTTTTGATTTATATCTTCCTCATATTTTTTCATATATTTTTCCTGCTTATATTTCAGCACTTGGAATGTCATGGAAAATAGTTATCATGGCTGAACTTTTGGCAACTAGCGATGGTTTGGGTGCTGCTTTGGCAGTTGCTAGAAGTCAGCTTGAAACATCAACAGCTTTGGCAATAGTTACAGTTATGATTGCTAGTTTACTAATAATTGAATATGTAGTACTAGAGCCAATTAAAAAGGAGCTTGAAGCATGGAGAGATTAGAGGTAAAAAATCTTAGTTTCTCTTTTGGTTTTAAAGAGATTTTAAAAGATATAAACTTTACTCTTGAAAAAGGAAAAGTTATATCAATTGTTGGACCTAGTGGTGGCGGAAAAACTACACTTCTTCATCTTTGCTCAAAACTTCTAAAGCACGACACAGGAGAGATAAAAAATAGTTTTAGCTCTAGCTCTTTTGCTTTTCAAGAACCACGACTTTTACCTTGGAAAAATGTAATAGATAATATTGCTTTGGGATTAAGAGCAAAAAAAGAGAAAAATGAAGATGCTATAAAAAAAGCAAAAGAGATTGCCCTTTTGTTTGGTTTAGAAGAGGATGATTTTTTTAAATTTCCAAAAGATTTAAGCGGTGGAATGAAGCAAAGAGTCTCTTTTGCTAGAGCTTTGGTTGTAAATCCTAGTTTGCTATTTTTGGATGAACCTTTTTCAGCTTTAGATATTGGGCTTAAAAAAGAGCTTCAAAAACATCTAATAGATGAAATAGAAGATAAAAACTTAAGTGTACTTTTTATAACACACGATTTGATGGAAGCTATAAAACTAAGTGATGAGATAATAGTTTTAAAAGCCGAACCAATAGGGCATATTAAAAAAATATTTAGTATAGATTTACCAAAAAAACAAAGAGATGATGAGTTTGTATATGGTAAAACGGCTGAAATATTGCAAGATAGAGATATTATAGAGAGTTTTGAATTGGAGTTAAAATGATAGAGCCAAATTTTGAAAAACAGTATGCAACAAATCACTATGCTTTTTATCCAAAAGGTGATTTCCCAATATATCTAGCCTATGGTTTTAGACCAATATTTTTACTTTTGGCTCCATATATTGTTTTAAGTATTATTTTATGGGCATTTGTATTTGCTGGATATATAAATCTTCCAATAGAAAACACTCTAAATTGGCATATCTATGAGATGGTTTTTGGAGTGGGTAGTGCCATGATTGTGGCTTTTTTTCTCACAGGACTTCCTGAGCTTTTTCCAGGTGTTGTGCCAATTGTTGGAAGACATCTTGCATTTATTGCTCTTTGGTGGGTTTTAGGAAGAGTTAGTTTTTGGTTTATGGATTATTTAACTATTTATTTTGCTGCTATTATAAATATCTCACTTACAGCTTATATCGGATATTTAGCGGCCATTCCAGCTTTTCGTGATAGAAACAAAAAGCATGTATCTTTGGCATACTCTATGGTATCAATTGTAGTTGTTCAAACACTATTTTTTCTAAGTGAACTAAAGCTTGTAAATCTTGACTCTTTTAAGGTTCTGCTTCTTTCAATATCTTTGATTTTGGTTTTGATTTTACTAGCTTTAAGAAGAGTTAGTATGGAGTCTATAAATGAACTTTTGGAGCAAGAAAATATAGATGAAACCTTTTTGGCAAAATCTTTTAGGTACAATCTTGCGATATTTACGGTGCTTTTATATGGTTTTGTGGAGTTCTTTTTTCCAGAAAATAGCTCTTTGGCATATATATGTTTTGCTGTTGGTTCTGCTATTTTGGGAGTTTTAAATGACTTTAAACTAAAAGATAATTTTATTTTGAACAAACCTTTTGTTTTATATATTGTAAGCACAATAGTGCTTACTTCTGTTGGTTTTTTCTTTTTGGGATTTAACTATTTGTTTGAGTTGCATTTTACAAATCACTTTAGGCATTTTATTACAACAGGCACTTATGGTTTGGTCTTTTATGTAATTTTAATAATTGTCTCAACAATTCACACAGGAAGAGAGATTTTTACCTCTTGGGCTTTGACTTTGGGATTAATATTAATAATTATCGCAACATTTATGAGAGCATTTATCCCATATTTCTTGGAGTATAGTATGATTTTATATATCTTATCTTCAA
>CAYQFC010000228.1:0-2197 GCA_964416585.1 uncultured Aliarcobacter sp. | reverse complement strand
AATTAATAGAAGAGTGTATGCTTTTGGCAAATATTGAAGCTAGTAAAAAAGTTGGTATTTTAGGAATTTTTAGAATCCATGAAGAGCCTAGTTTTAAGGCATTATCTAGATTAATTGATGATGTAAATATTTTAGGAGTAAAAGCAAAATTAAAAGATGATGTTCATGAGACAATTTCTCATATTCAAGAAGAGGCAAACAAAATACTTCTAAGAGATGAAGTTGATGAGTTAATAATCCAAAGCTTAAGCCAAGCCAAATATAGCTCAAAAAATCTAGGTCATTTTGGTTTGGGATTTAAATCATATTCGCACTTTACAAGCCCTATACGAAGATATTCAGATTTAGTTTTACACCGTATTTTAAAAAATAAAAAACTTCCAGAAAATATTGATGAGATTTGTACTCATATATCAGATCAAGAGCGAAAAATAGATAAACTTGTTTGGGATTTTGAAGATAGAGTTTATGCAAGATGGGCAAAAGATAATATAAATTCAATTATAAAGGTAAAAATAGTTGATACAGAAAGAGCAAAAGCAGTTTGTATTGATAAGATTTTTGGACTAAAAGTAACTATAGAAAACTACAAAGCCCAAAAACTATTTTCAAAACATAGTGTGAAAATAGTCTCTGTTTGTTTGGCAAGAAAATTGATAGTTGCTACTATAATGTAGCACACTTATCAATAGTTGCAAAATATGGTTCAACTTTCTCATTTGTGATATATTGACCAATTAATTTCTCTTTTTCATTTATAAAAATTGGAGCAACTAAGTTTATAATTGAATACTCAACAGGATCTTGAGACACAACAACAAAATAAGTTTCAAAATCATCTTTTGATTTTATTTTTAGAGCATTTAAAGTTTTATCATCAATTTGAAAATCAAAAATTACTTTATTTAAAACATTTATGTTTACAACTGTAATTTTTGTTTTATCTTCTAAAACTAAAAATGAGAAAAACTCATCAACTTTCTCGATAGAAAGAGCCGCTGCCCCCTCAAAACCTAAAATTGGTAAAGCAATTTTATACATATCAAACCCCTTTTATAATAAAGTAAAAAAATTATAATAAAAGTAAACTTAGGATATTATTTTGTTATGTATAAAAATGAATTCGATAATGCCTTAAGGCAAAATAAAATCTATAAATCTTATCTCTTTTATGGACAAAGTATCTACTTAATAGAAAGATATGCAATTACAATTGCAAAACTTCTAGCTCAAGATGATGATATTGAAAAGATATATTTTGAAGAGTATGATTTTAAAGATGCAAGAAATAAGCTTTTGCAATCTTCACTATTTTCAAATAAAAATATATTACTTATTAAAACAGATAAAAAAATTCCAAAAAAAGAGCTTGATTTACTAATAGAAGCATCAAACACAAACCCAAATAGCTACTTAATAATAGCAGCTCTTGGAGATGCAGATTTTAAAACTATGGAAACAAGTTTTTCGGAAAAAACAAAATCTGCTGCTGTAAGGTTTTTTCAACCAAGCGACCAAGAAGCAATAAATTTTTTAAACTTTGAAGCAAAAAATCTAAATCTAAAATATCAAGATAATGCCCTAAGTCATCTCTACTTTATGCACAAAACAGATTTAGCCCTATGTGTAAATGATTTAAAAAAACTAGCAATTTTAAATGAAGAGATTACTATAAATACAGTAGATTCAAACTGCTTTGGAATGATAAGTATAAATTTTGAAGATTTTTTACACAATCTTCTAAGTGGAGTTGATATAAGTGATGATTTATCCCTAATATTAGAAGAGGGTGCAAATGAAATCTATGTTTTAAACCAAATTGTTGCTTTTGTGCAACAACTATTTATGATAAGTTCATATGCAAGAAGTTTTGGACAAGCAAATCCAAAAGAGATTTTAGGGTATATTCCACCAAAAAATATTTGGGAAAAGAAATCAAAACTAGCAATAAATAGAAAACCAAAAGAGTTTGAAGATATTTTATCCTATCTTTTAAATCTTGAATTAGAGTTAAAAAGTGGCAAAATAGATAATATAAATCTATATTTACAAGCAAGTTTAAGAAAATTTATAGTTTTATTTAGATAAAATCCCACACTTTACAAAAAAATATCCTTGCTGATGAAATGGGAATGTAAAGAGAATCGGCACAATCTATAAGGAGAACGAATGTCAAAATTAAAACATTATGAAACAA